>NZ_BAABCY010000017.1:0-52323 GCF_039539345.1 Snuella lapsa
CACGGTTTAAACCGAAATCAATGGCACAATGACTCCGAAATCGGTGGCACAAATCGAACTGAATTAGCCACGGACTCCCATATCATACAAAAAAGACCTTTATGGTAGCTATTAAAGATCATATTAAAATGCTCCGTCTGTTAGGTGATAAAAGTTTTGTTGGCTCAACTTAGTTACAAAAATTTTTTATACGCTGCTTATGAAGGGTATATAATTGTTTTTTTACCTCATTAACTTCATAAAACAATCTTAATGTTGGTTTTTACCAATATTAATAAAATAAATAATTAGTTGCATCTCTAATCAATTTTTCTAAGTTCGTAAGTATAATATGTTTCTCATTATCACCCAAACTCAATAAATATTTCACAGCATCTTTTTTGTTTTCTTGCTTGAAAGAATTTAAATATATTCTTTCGACTTCAACTAGATTAAGTGAATCTTAATAGTCATTTAATGATTGATTTCTTTTGTCCGACTTTTAGGATCCTTCAACAAAGAGTCTATTTAAGTCTATCTTCAAACCTTTTAACTCCCTATTAGATGATATTAGTTAATTAAGGAACGTAAGCCTTTGAGGTGTAAATGAGGTGCAAAAACTGAAATAATTAAACTACAAAAGGAAATTATATGAAAAAGTAGTATTTGTAATAATTTGATTTACAATCTAACAAAACCAAATGAAATCAAATAAAATTACTGTCTATTTGCCGATGCAATATGTAACTTTCCTTATTTAATAGGATTTCACAATACATGAGGTACAAATGAGAGACAAATTATCAAACTGTTTTTTAGGGCTGTTAATATCTTTTTTATTTTTTGGCTGGTAAATCATCCTAGAGCCAAAATTAATTAAATCTCACCAATGTTATTTAACTAGCTTTCCTTTTCCGTTAATCTATACTTTTGCTTACTGCTTTTAAGTTTGTCTGGAATGGTCATTTCAATTAATTCTGCATCAAGTGCAGGTTGTAAATAATTTTTTCTGAAGTTTTCTCTGTCCGTTAAACCAAGTAACTCTTGTAACTCCTGTCTGCCATGCTCCAGTATTATGACATTCAATGGGCGCTTAACTTGCGGGGTGACTTGCGGGGTGACTTTTTCAGAAACCGGAAAAGTCATTTATTACTTTTTGTACCTCTTCTTCAATATCAATTTTTATAAGTCCCCAATCTTTGTTCCTAAAACAGTTGGGTGTTAAATCATCTTCCGCCAAAGAAAAATCCAAACACCTTTCCAATAGCTCTTCTCTTGTCGAACCATACGGATTTCGTTGTTCATAAAACCCTAACATTTCTTCTAAAGTATAAACATCCAAAAGTTCGTGAATATCCCAAAAATCTTTTTTACGTCCACCATTAGCAATAACCTCAAACTTCATTGCCGCAATTTCTTCCTTTGATGCTAATCTTATGTTATCTATCTCCAACAAAGGAAAAACAAAGGGTTCATTACTATAGTAAATATCCAACTTAAAAGCGTTATGAGCATCATTTCCAACAAAATAGGACCTTCCAAAAACCACGTCGCCTATACTTGAATTATCGACATAAGGAAACACTTCCTTTAGAATCCCTTCAAGGCGATCAAAGTCCAAACTACCATACTCAACATCAGTAAATAAATCAATATCTATGGATTCCCTGTGCCCTAGTTGCAAACTTAATGACGTACCCCCTATTAATCGAAAACTGTTAAATTCTTCAATAGCCATTAGTGTCGTTAAGGATTCCCATAGAAGATCGGAAACAGTATTGAGGTGTAAAGGCATTTAAAACTTAAATAAGGTCGTAAGTTTCTGCATTCTTTTGAAATGTAGAAAAACGAGAAAGGTTAATAGATTTTGCTATTTTAGAAACCGTTGCTTTACCGTAGAACTTTATAATTTCGTTGATTTCCTTATCATTACCCCTTTCTAAAATCCTTTGGATAATGGCACGTTTGTTTTTATTCCAATCAATTTTATCAAAAGAAGTATCCCAAAACAGGACTCTCCTGATGTTGTCTAGATTTGGCATTCTATTACTATTTTCAATCAATTTCCTTTTTACTTCATAACCAGCTTGCAACATCATAAAATAATCTTCTTCCGTATGAAAGTAATTAGCCAATTTAATTGACAACTCTGGATTGATACCCCTCTTTTGATTTATAATAGCACTGATGGTTTGCTTATGCTCACCAATAGACATAGCTAATTGAGAGCTTTTAATATTATTACGTTTTATTTCACGCCCTAATATAAGCCCTGGATGTATACCTTTTATTTTAGTTATTTTGGGTAACATAGCTTCTTTTGTTATACAAATGTATGCATAAATATAATAGTAAACAAAAGTGTTTACTTTTTTTAACAACTATATATTGACATAACACTCTATTTGTTAATCAATTATAAAAAACAGCGCATTGGAATTTAATAGATTCCTATTTACATTTTTCAGCAATTCATCTTCTTTTTTAACAAGAGGATCATACCAATCAGCTTTATCCTTTGCCCATTGCAATGGATTTTTAATAGAATTGTAGCCTATCCCATTTTTATAGATATCGCCCAAATATTATTTAGTAAATCACAGGAAAGTGCAGTATACTTCACTTAGATCAAGTGTTAACGTAACCAATTTATAATAGTATCATTTGATAGTATCATAAATTCACTTATACAATTCTTGTACTTAATGATTTTTCAAATTATCCCCAATTCAAATTTTTTTCCTCAAATTCAAAAAAAAGATAAAAATAAGTTAGAACACAAAACCATCTTTATTCAGGTTCAAACGACTCAATAATACTCTTTAATTCATCTAATATTATTGGCTTATTTAAAACCTTTAAATTCTCCCAACCTCTACTGGCTAATTCATCTTTAACATTATGCCCTGTCATGACTACTAACCTATCATAATCGTAATCATTCAAGAATTCTTCAATCACCCCATATCCATCCTTTTCACTTTTTGTTGATAAATCTATATCAACAAATACAACATCAAAATTATCTAATGCATCATAATTATTAAAATCTTGAGACTTGGTAATCCATTCAAATCTTAGTCTATTATCGAAATCAAGGAAATTAACATCATTAAATACATCTAAATTATCTTGAACTTGATTTTCAAAAATTAATATTTTCATGATTTTATAGAAATGAAAGTTATTTTAAATATAAACATTTTTGTTTCCCTTTCTATTGATATCACATTTTTAATTTTCTTTCTTTTCATTAAACCTCTTATAAAGCTCAAACCATGGGTTTTTCTACTATAAATCTCATCGTTGTCTGGTTGATTATATTGTGTAACTAACTCCTGTAATTCTTGAATTTTTCTATTATAGTCTTTAATTTCATTCTTAAAAAGTACTGTTAAAGTGCCTGGAGAATCTTCAATAAACTCAACCATTTTAATTCCTGTACTATATTTTGAAATATTTTCAATTATATCCGTAAACACAAAATCAAAAAGTTCATGATTAAAACTAATATTGAAATTTGATTCCTTATTAAAATTTAATCTAACATCATCCAAATTCTCAAAATGATAAAACCAATGTCTACGTACAGAATCAATTATTACTCTTTCTGATACTTTAACATCATCTTTTGCTATTAAATTATCTACACCTTTAATCATCAATTCAGCCTTAGATATTACTTCTTTAATTTGTACATTTCCTCGGTTGTTTTTAAGTTTTTCTTTGATATACTTCTCTTTTCTTTCATCTAAATTCTCTGGTTTTTTAAAATAACGATCTACCAAATCAAGAATATTAGTTATTGGGGTTAGCTTATTTTTAACAAAATGCATTGCATTTTTTGCATCTAAAACATAAGCAACCTTTTCTTTAATTGTTTTAGCAGAATTCTTCTTTATATAATCTAAAGAATTCATTAAATGAAATACTTTACTAACTTGACTAAACACAGGTTTCAGCCCAATAATTATATTTTCTTGTAACATAAAAGTAGCCGGCTTGAGACATATTAAGTAAACATAGGTTGAGTTTTCAAAATCTGTTCTTTGCCAGTAAATATTACTATATTCAATTGTATTTATAATTACACTGGCTCCCTTTATTGGCTTTTCTTTTGACTCTTTTATCTTTCCTATTATCTCGTCTGAAAAATCAGGTAATTCCCTAATAAACTGGGTGCCTTTAATTAATACCAACCTATTATTGATTAATCTAAACAAAAAAATCTGATCTAACTTAAAAAAGTATCCAATAGAACTTCTAGATATCCGCTTCTTTACTTCATGAAGAATTTTATAACTACTAGATTCACTAATATTTTGGGCAAAAAGATCTCCGATCAATTTAATTAAATCAGAATTAAATTGATTGAAAATCTTACGAGTATAATAGATAAGCATAAAGACATAAAATATAACAGGAATTAATTGATGGCGAAATACTAATGAAAAACCATCAACTATTAGAATAGATAGGTGTATTCCTAATATAAACACTAAAGTCCTACTCTTAGAATTTGAATAGTTTATTGAATTGAATAACAGCAGAATATAGGGCAAGAAAAATAAAGTGTTTCCTAAATCTTTTTCATAAAGAAATAATGTTATTAAAGAAATATCTAATAAATATCTAAATATACCTCTATACTTAATAGGTAAACCATAAAGCTGAAATAACATTCCAAAAACATAAACTACTATAAAAATTGTATATAAACGGGGTTGAAAATAGTTAAAACTTGAATCCAAGTAATTAAATAGAAGTAAGCTTATTAAAACTCCTCTCAAAATAAAAGAGTTAATCTTTCTAATATTATAGTCTAAATCAGCGGTTATCATCTATTTATATAATTTAATTTTATTCATTATTTCCTTTAAAATGAAATTAATTATAACTACAAAGAAAATTGACTTTTCTATAGTAAGAAGCAATACACCCAAAATATTTTTAGCCTTAATGGTAGGTTTAGCATCCAAATCAAACACGAATGACAATACATTAAAAAATTGATTTAGCCATGTATTAGTGGTTATTTTAATGTACTCAACATCTAAAACACTCATCCATGAAAATGGTGCAGCACTAAAAATTAAGGAAAGGATCGAAATATATGTTATTCCAGTTAAAATTAAAGCGAGGATATTATAAGAGCTTACTTTTAAAAAAAGTTTTATGAGATTAACAAAAAAGCATTTGAATGTAATAATCTCTAACCACAAACACTTAATTTCCAATTTATTTACATAAACAGTAAACTCCTTAGATTTTGTTTCATTACCCTCCCTTATAAGGCTTCTAACTAAATATTCATATAACTCTTTCTCTCTTCTACAGTCGAACTCAGATGTTAATGCCTGAAATTTACTCAATGGTATATCATAGTAATCATAACCGCGAAACTGATATATCTGAGAATATAGCTCAAAAATAAATTTCATATCCCTAAAGGCTTCATATTTTATATAGCTTTGATTAGTTCTTAGGTTTCTCTGGTAAGAATTAAATAATTTATTGAATTGCAAATACTTATCCTTTATATCAGCTTTAATTTTAACAGATTCAGAATCTGAACTTTCTAAAACTTCCTCAGAGTTTTGTTCTAGTAATGTATTTCGATTATATAACATATAATAACTAGATTAATTACTCCAAAACTCTGCTAGTGCTTCGGCTTGTTGTAGCACGGTATCGGTGGCTAATTTCTGTAAATCAGGTGGGTAGCCGTATTGACGCAATGTTCGTTTTACAATCACTTTTAGCTTTTTCTTTAAAGACTCTTTAACGGTCCAATCGATACTCACGTTATCTTTTACTCTTTCTACCAATACTCTGGCTAGCTTTAACAGTACCTCATCACCTAATAAGTCTTTGGCACTTTTATTATTGGCAACTGCATCATAAAAAGCTAGTTCATCTTTTGATAAACCCATTTTTTCACCGCGTTTATCGGCTTCTTTAATTTCCTTAGCCAAGTCTATCATCTCCTGAATGATTTCGGCTGCGGTTATCAAATTATTCTGATAGCGTTTTATAGAAGACTCCAACATTTCCATAAGACTTCTACTTTGAACCAAGTTATGTTTAGCTCTAATTTTTATCTCATCATTCAATAACTTCTTCAAAACCTCCAATGCCAGATTTTTATGTTTCATATCTCGCATTTCTTCCAAGAAATCATCATCCAAAACGGATAGCTCTGGTTTTTTAATCCCTGCGGCATCAAAAATATCAATGACCTGTTCCGATACAATAGCTTGGTCTATCACTTGCTTAATGGCCGTTTCTATTTCGTAATCAGATTTACCACCTGTTTGAGCCCCAACATCAAATTTTTGAATACGAGCTTTTACTGCCTGAAAAAAGGCGATCTCATCTTTAGCATCCATAGCTTCCTCATGTGGCAAGGCAATGGCAAATGCTTTTGATAAAGCTGTGACTTCTCTAACATAACGGTTTTTACCATCGTCTAAACTCAATACATGCTCTACTGCAGATAATATGATTTCGAGTTTTTGCTTTACAGTAGCATCAAAATAATCTTCATAAGCAAAGGGTTTACCATATAATACCTGCTCTTCGGCCGCCATTTGATAATTTACATTCGCAGAAGGTCCTTTTTCACTAAAAAACTGAGAAACTACCTCTAATTTTTCGAGCATAAGTTGCACTGCTTTTTCCTGAGCTTCAGCAGGATCTCCTTTACCCCCACTATCTGAATAAAAAGAAAGCGCTTTCTTTAGATCTGAAGCAATACCGAAATAATCTACTACCAAACCTCCTGGCTTATCTTTATACACGCGATTCACCCTTGCAATGGCCTGCATGAGGTTATGCCCTTTCATAGGTTTATCGATATACAGTGTATGCATACTAGGCGCATCAAAACCTGTTAACCACATATCGCGTACAATCACCAGTTTTAAAGGATCGTTAGTATCCTTCATTCTATCGGCTAAATTACGACGTTGTTCTTTAGATGTATGGTGTTTCATTAAATCCGGACCATCAGATGATGCTGCCGTCATGACTACTTTTATCACTCCTTTATCTAAATCGTCGCTGTGCCAATGAGGACGAAGGTTTATAATTTCTTTATATAAATCGACAGCTATTTGACGGCTCATAGCCACTATCATGGCCTTACCTTCTAAACCACTATTGGTTCGTTCTTCGTAGTGGAACACGAGATCTTCAGCCACTTTTTTAAGACGTTGCGGACTACCAATTATCGCCTCTACTTTTGTCCATTTGGCCTTTGCTTTCTGGGTATCGGTTAGCTCATCACCCTGTAATTCTTCATCTAATTCGGCAATAAGCTGTTTTCCTTCTTCTGATAAATTGATTTTAACCAATCGGCTTTCGTAATAAATTGGTACGGTTGCTCCATCTTCTACAGCCTGAGCGATGTCGTAGATATCGACATAATTACCAAATACTGCCGGTGTATTATTATCGGTTGACTCTACTGGCGTACCCGTAAACCCTAAATACGTTGCATTAGGTAAAGCATCACGCATATACTTAGCAAAGCCATATACCAAACGTTGCCCTACTACATTACCTTCATCATCTTTTACATCGATGGACTTTGGTTTAAAACCATACTGGGTACGGTGCGCTTCGTCTGCTACAACAACAATATTAGTTCGAGCAGATAATTCTTCATACACATTAGAGCCATCCTCTGGTTGAAATTTTTGAATGGTTGCAAATACAATACCACCGGATGCTACCTTTAGTAACTCTTTTAAATGTTCTCTACTATTAGCCTGTACCGGTACTTGTCTTAATAACTGTTTAGAGGATGCAAATGTATCGAACAACTGGTCGTCCAAATCGTTTCTATCAGTGATTACTAAGATTGTAGGGTTGTCTAATTGAAGTACCAGCTTACCGCTAAAAAACACCATTGAGAGTGATTTACCACTTCCCTGCGTATGCCAAACAACCCCTCCTTTACGGTCTCCGTTTGATGCTGAGGCTTTTTTTACAGAATCTATTGCTTTATTAACAGCATAATATTGGTGGTAGGCCGCTACTTTTTTAATGGTTTGTACTGTGGCTATTCCTTTTTCGTCGACCTTTTTACTTTCTTCGAACACAATAAAATGGCGAATGTAATCCAGTAAGGTTTCCGGATTCATTAACCCTTTTATTAAGACCTCTAACTGACTGGTTAAAGCTGAGGCTTCTTTTAATCCATCACTTGTTTTCCAGGCCAGATAACGTGAATACCCCGCAGAAAGTGACCCTGCTTTAGCATCCACCCCATCTGATAACACGCAAAAGGTATTGCATGTGAATAAACTTGGAATGGTATTCTTATAGGTTTGTATTTGTTTGTATGCTGACAGTAAGGTAGCATTTTCATCTATCGCATTTTTTAGTTCAAACAAGACTAAGGGTAGACCATTAATAAACAGAATAAGATCTGGACGCTTATTATTATTGTTTTCAATAATGGTAAACTGGTTTACCACTAGAAAATCGTTTTGTATTGGATTATTAAAATTAACTAACTGAACGCGATCGCCTCTTTGCACACCATCTTTTCGATACTCAACCGGCACACCTTCGGTTAGTAATTCGTGGAATGCCTGGTTATTTACCATTAGTTCTGGTGAGGCTATACGCTCTACCACTTTTAAGGCTTCCTGTTGAGCTTCGAAAGGGATATTAGGATTATTACGCGCTATGGCTTCCTGCAAACGGGCTTTTAGAATAACATCGGCGAAAGTGTTACGTTCTGGATTTTCTCCATCTGGTGCTATTTCTGAACCGTGTATGTACTTCCACCCTAGGTTAGCTAATTCTTGAATAGCCCATAATTCTATGTCGTTTTCAGTTAATTTGGTCATGGGATTAGGTTATCTATTATGTAGTTTATACTTTAAAGTCCTATTATTGAATGCAGGAAAAGTACCTTCTAAAATTTCAATTACTTTCTCATTTATAGCTTCATTTTCAAGACTTCCGGTAATTACTGAAACCGTATTCTTATCTGCTTTATCAATTTTAACATGGATTACCTGATCTGCATCGCAAACAACAGCTAAGTTCGGGTTGTGTGTTACAATAATTATTTGTCTATTTTTCTTGGCTTCCTTTATGAAACGAACAAGAATTTTGTAAACACTTTGGTTATCAAGATTTTCTTCCGGTTGATCAATAATTAAAGGAATATCTTGATTATCTAGTAGTAAGTAAAAAATAAGCAATAATGCTCCTCTCTCTCCAGGAGAAAGCTGCGACACTTCTTTATCACTTAATTTTAGTTTATACGTGGGTTCTAGGTAGTCTAAACCAAAAAGAAAGGCGTAAAACTCTTCCGGTTCAAATCCTTGTCTAAGTTGATTTTTTAAGTATCTAAGTGAATCATTATCTGTTCTTAGGTCATTTTCCAATGCACCCATTATCACATTCAAAAATTGGATAATACTTTCTTCCGATTCAAAACCATTTTCACTAAGAATCTCACGAAGCTTTTTATTCCCATCCTCTTTGCCTATAAAAGTTCCTTTGGATCCTTGGCTTATGAAATTGAAAAACTTATCTGAAAAATTAGTTAACCTTAAAGAAACATCAAGGTTGATTTGATAATCGTCTTCTATTTCCCCGTACTGCTGTATAAATTTAGTGATCGGACTATAAATGGATTTATAAAGGTCTTTAAGTTTCTTTTTCTCTTGGATTATTTTTTTGACCTTTTCAATTCTTTCATTTTTAATTGTATCTAAATCGGTCGCAAGACTTGTTTCGATGTATGAAATTGAATCTTCAAAGAATACTTTGGTATTTGGGGCGTCTTTATTACCGATAAGAATTCTCAACTGGTTTTCCCAAACCTTTAAAGCATCAAGGTATTCTTGATACCTTTTTGACGGTGCATCGAGTTTGTTTTTTAAATCCGCCAGCTTTACTTCACATTCCGATTTTTTAGAAGCTGTAGATGTTTTAATCTCCGGATTTAATTGGTTATCTATTTCAGAAAGTTGTGTCTCTGAATCAGATATTTTTTGTTCAATGACCGAAAAATCATAGCTTAAACTTAAAATTGAATCAAATTGCAAATTGTATTTTTGAACAACCGACTCTGAAGTTTGCTTTAATTTTTCAAAGGTTTCTATAAAGTTGGAAAATGAATCTTTTAACTTTATCAATTCGGTTTTAACAAGAAGTGAAGAAGCTTTTTGTTGTTTAAATTTATCAATCTCTGTTTCATATCTCTCTTGTTCTAAAGTCAAGGATTTGATTTGTTCCGCTATTTGGGAAACTTCTTGCTTAAGATTTTCATCTTTTTCTGGTTCCTTTACTTCTTTCGGTTTGATTTCATTGTGAGCCTTTATTTCTTCTTCTTTTGCTTTTAGGTTTTCCTTTAGTTTTGCTAAATAATCAGGATGATTTTTGTCTTCAAGAGAAGTTATTTTCTTATTAAGAGTGTTTAAATCAATTTTAATCTGATCAATCCGTTGGTTTATTTCTTCACCTTTATAATCTAGCAGCTCTTCTAATGTATCTTTATTTAATCTTTCAGATTCGTCAATATGAGAAAAAATCACCTTTTTTAATTCTTTCTCAAATTCCGTTTCATCTGTTGTAGTACAGAGTTTTTCGAGATAGTTCTGAGGTAAATATTTTACTTTTTCAGGTTTTGAGACATCAATAGATTCAGATAAACCAAGTTCATCTACATAACCATTAATCCATGTTAAACCACCTGAAAAGCTTTCTGAACGATTTGGACGGGATTTCCTAAATTTATCCATATGTAGAAAAGAAAAAGACTCTTCGTTATGCGAGTTTCCCAAAAGACCAATAATATCAGCCAAAGCACTTTTGCCATTACCTTTATTACCAATTACAGCTACCAAGCCAGAATTTATTGGGATTTGAGGTGAATTTGCAAACCAAGTTTCATCTAAAGTTGATTCTGATTTTTTTTCAACCGCAAGCGAATGAATATATTTTGTAGGATTGTTAGTAACCCGAATAATGGATTGAGGCTTTTCGCCTATAAAAATTCTTGATTTAGGTTCAATTAAGGCTTGTTTCATTCCTTCAAATGTTGGATCTGCTTTAACCCAACAAAACCGGTCTAAATCAGGTTTAAAAAGTTTATCAAACTCATGAGCATCTGATCCCCAAAAAGTTCCTTTGATAGATTTAAACTCTTTTACATAAGCTTCTTCATCATTGCCACCTAATGCCCAATTAATAGTTCTTTGATTGGATGCAAAAAGTGCATCAGATTTTTGAATAAGCACTTTCCGCACATTATGCCCTTGACCATCCCAACTTAATTCGCTTAAATCTTCATCTGATGGAACTACTAAGATATATTTTCCAGAAAACTTACTCTTTTTGGATCGTAATAATTCGGTTATTTTTTTATCATCAACTACCGCACACTTCATTCCAACGTACAAATCAGAATCTCTCTCAAAATTTTGATGTTCTAATTTTAACCGTTTCCCCAGTTCCTTTAAGTTTCTTGGTTTTAGCTTCCACCTTTCATCCTCATCCTGAGGATTTCCTTCGGACACAAATTCTAACTCATGCAAAAAATCTTCTTCAATATCATCTATTGGTACTTTATCTGAAAAAATAACATGATAGTTTACTCGGTTTTGATCAACTAATGTATTAAGTCTAAACTCAATATTAGGTAGAACTAGTATTTTATTGATTTCAGAAATTTCCTCTTTCGAGAACAGCTCCTCAAGCTTATCCTGATTTCCTAAATAATCATTCTTAACCTTTTTATATCCCTCAATTGTAAAATAATCGGTTATACCAATAACCGCAATACCATCTTCAATTGCCTTTTTAAATACTATTTGTACATATTTATCAAAGTCTTCACCAAAGCCATTATTGAGTTCTGAATAAGGACTGTGAATGTGGATATCCCATTTTCTCCATTCCGACCCTTTTGGATAATTATTATAAGAATTACTCATTAAACTTTATTTTTAACTCCCCACTCATTAACTTTGGTAACAGCGTATCTCTTAATTGGATTAGGGATTGTATTTCTGCATTATTTATTAAAACTTTGTTGTAAATTGGTTCTGAGGTTCCAATATAATCCGTTAATATTTCGTCTCTAGGAATTAGCACTTCGATAGACTCAATTTGGCTTGGATTGATATTTGGTTGCGCAGAACCATATCCCATAGAAAGAATTCTTTCTTCATAATTGCCTGACATAAGAAAGTTGTATACAAAACTCTTATAAGAGGGGTCTTTTAAAAAGAATTTGCCAACACGTTGATTTAAATACAACTCATTATCATGGGGAGGTATTACACCAATTTTACCTGTAGTATTACCTGACATAGCTAAAACAATATCACCTTTATCTAACTTAAAATATTTGACCCTTTCAATTATTGTAACTTGCTCAGAAACACTAGATACATCTGAAATTTCAACTACCCCCTTTCCTTTTAAGTCTTTAATTTTAATTGCCTTAATACAACTACTATCTACAAAATCTTTACTCTTAAAGGCATAACCTGATTTTAAATTAGATAATTCACCCAATACACCTATTCGCCACCCTTCTGGAATTTCACCTAATTCGCTATCGACCATGTTGCCTCCGGAGGATTTGTATGGCTGTCCGTTTTCATTGGGAAATTCAAACTCTACAAACCAACGCTTAAATAGGGTTTGCGCTAATTCTTCTAAGGTTTGGTTTTGCTCTCTTAATAGGGTGATTTTTTGGTCATACACGCTAATTGTTTTGGCTATTTCCCTTTGATCCTTGACATCTTTTGGAGCTTGAATTATCAAGTCTTATAAATCCGATTTTGTTAGTGCATTTCGTGTTGCTCCGTCTGATGCAATTCTCAACAGATGCTTTTTAATTATTGGATTAAGGAGATAATAGAGGAGATAGTCCTGATCGAGTTTATTTTGATTTGACCTCAAAATAGAAACATGTTGATTAACTCTTGCAGGCAATACTTCAGACGGTACTTTGGCTACTCTTGCAACAGAATCACCTGTAATATTAATAAGTATATCATTTTCCTGTACTTCTACATTTCGTAATGCATAAGCTTGATCTTCATCAATAAAAGCCAGACCATTGTATGAAAAAGAAAAGTCTAATATATTTTGGCTTCTAATAAGTGAGATTCCTTCGCTTTTATAAGCCTCCTGACCACCCCTTGGTGTTGCTCCGCTACCAATTTTAGTAGTGAGTTCTTTTAATTCAACGCTATCCCACTCACTCATAACTCAATTCCTATTTTAGCCAATTGTGTTTTAATTTCCTTGTCCAGGTCTTGAGCCGTTTGCATCTGGGTTCTTAGCTTTTCTGTAAGCCTATCTATCTTTTCCTGGAATGGGATACCATCGTCTTCTTCATCTGGAATGCCTACATAACGCCCCGGCGTTAATACAAACTTGTGTTTTTGTATGTCTTCAATCGTGGCAGACTTACAGAAGCCTTTTACATCGTCATAATCATTTTGTTTTAGCCAATTGTGGTAGGTGTCAGCTACATTGGCAATATCTTCTTCAGCAAAGGTTCTATTTTTACGGTCTATCATATAGCCTAACTCTGAGGCATCGATAAACAAGACTTCGCCATTGCGTTGCTTTTTACCACGACGTAAAAACCATAAACACGCCGGAATACCGGTATTAAAGAATAAGGCTTTTGGTAGCATAACGATACATTCTACCAAATCGTTTTCTACCAGTTTTTGGCGTATATCGCCTTCTCCCCCCGTATTAGAACTTAAAGAACCATTAGCCAGTACAAAACCAGCATGACCTCCATCTGGCTTTAAGTGGTATAAAAAGTGTTGTACCCAACCAAAATTTGCATTTCCTGTAGGTGGTGTTCCGTACTGCCAACGTGCATCGTCGCGTAATAACTCCCCACTCCAGTCGCTTACATTAAAAGGTGGATTAGCAATGATATAGTCCGCTTTTAAATCTTTATGCGCATTATTTAAGAAGGAGCCTTCGGTATTCCATTTGATGTTTGAGCCGTCGATACCACGAATGGCTAAATTCATACGACATAAACGATATGTGGTCTGGTTACTTTCTTGCCCATATACCGAAATATCGTCTAAACGCCCCTGATGGCTTTCGATAAATTTTTCGGACTGCACGAACATACCTCCCGAACCACAACAGGGGTCGTAAACGCGGCCTTTATAAGGTTCCAGCATTTCGACCAGTAGTTTTACAATACTTTCCGGGGTGTAGAACTGCCCTCCCTTTTTACCTTCATTTAAGGCAAACTGACCTAAGAAATACTCGTATACACGGCCCAGTACATCCTGTGATTTTGCTTTTTCGTCACCTAATGAAATGGTTCCAATGGTATCGATTAAGCCCCCCAGAGTTTGAGGATCTAAATTGGTACGTCCGTATGTTTTAGGCAATACGCCTTTAAGGGTTGCGTTTTCAGCTTCTATAAGGTCCATAGCATCGTCAATAAGCTTTCCTATGTTAGGTAATTTAGCTTGTGACTGCACATAAGACCAACGTGCCTTTTCCGGTACAAAGAATACGTTTTCTGCACCGTACTCGTCTTTATCTTCGGGATCTGCTCTGGCATATTCGCCTTCGCCAGCTACCAGTTTTTGATGCAATTCATCAAAGGCATCTGATATGTATTTTAAAAAAATTAAGCCCAATACCACATGTTTGTATTCGGCTGCATCAATGTTTTTACGGAGTTTGTCGGCTGTTTTCCAGAGTTTTTTCTCTAGTGCTTCTTCTTGTTCCTGCTTCTTTTTGGCCATTTATAATTTTTGGTTATTAATTGTTAGTCGATTTGGGTGTAACCTAAAGTCAACAAAACCGATCACTAAATTACTTTAAAGTTTTTCAATACAGAATAAAAAAGTAAGAATTTATTGTATTTCTATAAATACAAATAAACCATTACTTATTTAAAAGAAATAACGGCTAACCGTAATATATTTTAGTTAATTATTTCGCTCCTGGCAATTTTAGGTCTTTACAAACTTCTTTTAATAAGTCACCCGGGTCTACATCTATAGCCAAGGCTATAAAATACAACTCATCTGCTCGCAGTTTCGTAGATTCATTGGAACTCAATTGAGAAAGTCTTGCTTGACTAATTCCTGTACGCCTCGAAACCATTGCTCTATTAACTGATTTTTTGGTAAGATATAAGCCTAATGTCGTCATAAATATTTCGATTTTCTATAGATAAATATACTTTGAATATATAAAAATGTAGAATTCCTAAAATTATATTTTGAATTTCAATAGATTATATATAGTTTTGTTTAGATAATCTAAAGAATTATTAAGAAATAAAATATTTTAAATTATGAACTCTATAACTAATAATAAACAAGGGATCTTAACCAAACTTAATACACTTCTTGAAGTTAAACATGTATTTAAATCAATTATAGATAACTCAGAAAATAATCGTTTTGTATTAATTGTGATTTTGAAAGGAAATTGTTCGTCGCTTACCCAAGAGCTCTCCTCAATGGTTGCCAAAATATTTGAGCATGAAACGGACTATCTTTATAGAATATTTTCATTTGATTATGCTCAGGAACAATTAAACCATGGTAATCTATTCTTCGTTCATGGGTGTTCCCGGGAAAACATGATATTCCAAAATTCGGATTCAGGCTTAGACATTTTTCAAGAATACTATGCAGATAAAAAAACATTGATAATCATAGAAGCCAACTTTCAAAAAGAGTGTAATAAAATGGCAGCTTTTATGGACGGGGCTACTTTCTTTATAGAAAAAGAAAATTACTCCCAAGCCGGCTTTATGTTGCACCAATATATCGAATTATGGTTTCGATATGCGGCGCTTTTTATCATGGGCAAAGAACGTAAAAGTCATAGTATTAAGGAGCTTCAAACATATGTTAGAGGCTTTGCTCCTGAACTGGGCAACCTCTTCAATACTGAAATAGAGGAAGAGCAACACCTTTTAAGACTTCTTGATAACGCCTATATAAGCACACGTTATGAAAACAATTATCATATCAATAAAGAGCAACTATTAAAAATTCAAGCAAAAGCAGACACCATTCATAACACCGTAACCTACTTATTTAAAAACAAACTCAATGATGCCAGGAAATTTACTGAAGAACACAATAAAACCGAAAAAGAAAGCCTTGACACAGCCACCAAACCTGATATCGCATCCGAAACTATTGCAAATGACACATTGGCTAAAATAAAGGGCTACGCCAACGAGCATTTCTATTTACTAAAACACAATCCCCACCGTAAAGAAACCCGCAACATCCATATTGAAACCAAAGGTTATTTGGACACTTCTTTCTTGCTAGCAAACTTCTTAAAAGTCAGTATCATGGCCTTGGAATCAATAGAGGATCAGAGTGAATTTGTAGCCGGTGCGGACTATGCGGTTCAACAAGTACTTCAATGCGCTTTAAAACTCATACCCTATGAAGAAATGGAGTTCCTTGATAAAGTACAGAATGTATTATCTGAAACAGAAACCGTTAATCAAAATAAAACAGACTATGAAAACCAAGAAACAACAAGTAAAACTACTTAAGGAAATCCATCAACTACACCAAAACCTTCACGGCATGCTTCAACCAGAAATCTACAAAGGGAAGCTTCATTATAAAGCAAGCTTTTTGGTTAAAAGCAATGAAACTCTAATTCTGCAAATAGCAAGCCTCTTGGAAGTCTGCGTCTTTGCTTTGGATGGAAACGGTATGTTATTGTCACCAAGTAATCAAAACGTATCAATGGAAGATAGCGTCTGCCGGGTACTGGAGATGGTATTAGACCTCTTACCAGACGCCCAAATGCATTATCTGGATAAAATAACCGAAAAGTTTTCTGAAATGGACACTAAAACAAATTAATCTAAAACCTAAAGCCATGAAACCCAAAAAGAAGGACTTCAAAAGATTAATAAAAGCTGCAAAGCATCAATTCGATACGTTACAGCCATCAGATATCCGAAACGATAAATTTAAAGCCACTTACTTAGAATTTGATGGTTATTTAGACCTGTTCACAACTATTGAAGCTTTAATGAATGTTAGCATTTTAGCTACGCAGGGTGATTCCTATTGTCCGCCCCACATAAAGGATCATGGCAAGGATATCCGTAAAACCCTAGAGTTGGCTCAAAAGCTTTTACCGTTTGATGAAGGAGAGTTTTTGGATGATGTAAATTCAATTATTAAACATTCCGAATAAACCAATACTACAACAATCGTTTATTTCATAATTACATAAGCAACCAACACTACGGATATAATAACGCAGATTATAAAGATTACCACCACCCAATTAGGATAAATTTTGGCCTCCCTAATTTTTTTATTGAACCGTTCTTCAAACTGCTCTATGGCATTTTGGTGTTCATTCATTTTATTTTGATGTGCTTCAATAATGGATTTATATTCCATTAAATCCATTTTAAGCTTGGTGGTTTTAAGTTCCTCATTGATCTTTTCTAGCCTTTCAATCCCCTTATCAAAGTCGTTAAGTTCTTCAACCAATAATTTCGAAAGCTCCTCTATTCTTGTCATAATATGATGTTTTTAATAACCTATTCCTTTTTGTATCGCTTTTTTAAGTATGAACCTGGCAATTTTCAGGCTAACGCTGGGTGTCAGGTCAACGGCCTTGCCCATTAGCTTTACTGTTGCCGTTTTTGTTTTTGAGCTCAACTGGATTTCAGCTGTAGACCTACCGGCTATTTGTTGGGCAATATTGCCAACGGACATGTTACGGTGTACTTCACTCCCTTTAAGGTTATGGCCATCAAACCCAAACCGAAACCCCTGGAGCTTGTTCTGCTTATTGATGACCGGTATCACGTCCACACTATTGGCCTTCATAGCCTTTATATAATCATCCATACCCCTGGGCTTGAGTTGACTCATGGCCAGGTCATGCCTGCGCTTTATCTCTGCCCTTATCTCCCTAAGGTTGAATTCCTTTTCAAACTGCACCTGTCTTACCGTTGTTAAATGCATGCGCTCTGCCACACGCTCGGCGGCTTGTTGGCTCCGTTTTCCAATAAAGCTATCGTTATAGGCCTGCCCGTTAAAATCAATACGGTTGACATACAGATGGATGTGGGCATGCTCCCTGTCCCGATGTACGAAGGCAATGGCCTGCCGCTCCTGTAGTTTCATTTCTTGGATAAACTGCCTGGCAATAGCCTCCAGCCGTTCCTTTTCCAGTAGCTTGCCATCTTCAATGGTTGGACTGATAACAAAGGATAGGGTGTTCTTTTTGCAGTTATCGTTCAGGTCCTGGAACATTTCAAATTCTTTGGTGATTTCGTTTGGTGTCTCACCATGTAAATGTTCCTTTAGGATGACCTCCGCATCCTTTTCCTGGTTCCAACCATAGGACATCGATGCCCGTGTATGTGCTATGCTCTTGCCCTTACCTATCATTTTTGAAAATTGTTTAGATGTCTCTTAATCTCATTGGCCAGTTCATGCACTTTTTGCGTGAGTTTTGGGTCTCGCTTTTTAAACATATTACCGATCGACTTAAAGTTGTTATGGTATTTAATAAGCATTTTATAGATATTGATATGCTCTTCACTAAACCGTTCGGTGATCTCTTTTTCAAAAACAGAGCGCCTGATGTATTCACTAAGGGTCAATCCCGTGCTTTTTGCCTTTACCTTTAATAGTTTCTTTTCGTAGACGGAACATCGAAACTTAACGAGTTCTTCCTTCCCCTTAAACACTCTTTTTTCTCTGCGACCTTCGGGAGCAGACGAGAATGTGTCCACAGACACACATCTCGAATTCCTACCCAAAACGACCTTCCCTTCCGTTGCACCTGTTTCCAGATCCAATACAATACTATCCGAATCGTTAATGACATCGGTAGGAATCTCAAGCGTCCGTTTATCCTGTTCCTGAATTTCCGGGGGTATATATTCAAAATCAGCTTCCTCCAACATGGCACAGGTATTCGTTTAAATCTTTATGGTTCTTATAAGTTTCCCTTTGGTCAGTTACAAAGGGATAATTTTCTTTTAAATATTGGGTGCCATTATCCCCTGTTGTATCATTATCCAGATAGAGCAAGATCCTATCATAACAATTAACATAATGATTAACATAACGATTAACATAATCCTTCACATCCCTTATAAAAGCAAGTGAATTGAGCACGATAATATCCGAAGTATTGGTTAGCTCCTCCTCTAATACCGCCAGTGACAATAGATCGAACATACCTTCCACAATAACCAATTGCTTGCTGTCTCTTTTAATAAGGCTATAGGATTTGGGACTACTGCAATTTTTGATAATCCTATTGCGAAGTTCCCACCCTCCTTTTATGTTCTCCAATCCAATAGCAAAAAATAGGTTGCCATGGTATTTGTACCAAACTTGCTTACAGTAAACTTTCGCTACTGACAACGGTACCGATCTTGAACATAAGTACTGAACCAATGCTGGGTGTGTAATTTCCTGGATCTTTATCACGTCTACAATTGACACATTCTCCCTAAATGGTATTTGTTGCTGCTGAAAAGAAAAAGAGGTTGGTTTATCATTTAAAAACACCAGGGCTTCTTTTACAGGACAGTTTAAAACAAGGATTACCAGATCAATTACATTGCCACCAATGCCCAAACCATGATCGTACCATCTGTTCTTTCTTTTAGATACTTTCAAAGAGGCTTGTGTTTCTGACCTGAAAGGACTCAGAAACCAAGCTTCTTGTTCCGTTTCCCTATTGGGAAAGTGCCCTAATTTTTCCAGTGCCTTTTCCACTGGAAAATTACGGGCTGTTTCACAATTTATTTTTCTTTTCATCTGCTTAAATTTTATTGCTTTTTATCGGTCACACTTCGACCAAGCTCAGTGCAGGAATGTAATTCGCCATTAAGAATTTTCAATTCATATCTAGAATAGTCATGGCTCATTTCATAAGCCAATATACTTTTAGGTAATTTTTTGATGATTTGATGACAACATCCTCTCATCCCTTACCACTACAGGGTTTCCCTTGTCATCGTTTTGTCATCACGGCATCATTCTTTAATTTATTTCTACTATCTCTGTCATCATTTTATTATTTGATGACAAAGTGATGACAGTTTGATGACAGCCTTAGCCCTTATAAATACAAGGGTTTCTCTATTCTGTCATCACGTCATCAAAATTTTTAGTCAAAAAATCCTTTTTAACGGTAAAGTAGCGTCCCTTTCCAGTTATCAGGTTCATCGAACCATCCCCCCAGATCACCAGTTTTTGATATTTATTTGAATTCGTCTGATTGGTAAGTTCCCAGTCCATTTTTAGCATTTTCCGAAGCTGTGTTAGATCCGTTTTAACTCTGGTCTTATTGAGTAGATTCAGTGCATCTGTCGGACATAAATGAATTTCATCAACTTCCAGGTGTTCCATAGCACTTAATAAAATACTGGCCAGCTCCTTCTCAGCTCGATTACGATTGTTACGTATCAATCTAAGCAGTGCCTTGGTCATGATTTGTTGCGGTTGAAACCACATCCGGGTCACATGTCTGGAACTTAATTCCCTAGTTACCAAAAAATGTAAAAAGGCAGGGATCTCTTTGATTAGGTTTTCTAGGAAATCCGTTTCCTCCTGGACTATATGTGGCACCTTAATCACCCAAAACCGGGTTTCATTAGCATCAATTTTTATAAAGTTTTCCTCATTGTTACTACATAGAATAAACTTTCCGAAAAACTCTACTTCCCGCTTATCCTTGCCCTTGGCCTCCAGTTTATTAATATTAGTAGTGCTTAGGTATTTTATGCGCTCGGTAAGTTCCTCTTTGTTAAACAGTACTTCATCAATACATATCAGTAATTTATTGGCCCAATCAGCGTTGAACTGGCTACTAAAGCTGTCATTCGTCAGATAGGTCAGGTTATTTTCAAAAATAGCCTTAAGCCATTTCAAAAAGGTACTTTTTCCTGTGGAGCGCTCTCTGGAGACCAGACACAAAATGGGCAAAACCTGAATAGGCCTCATATACAGTATCTGAAGGTAATCCAGACCCAATTCAAAGTGGTTTCCAAAAATATGCTTAACAAACCTAAAGGTTGTCTCAATTTCTCCTTCTACTGGAGTTCTGGATAATGGCGAGTAGGTATTATAAAACCCGAAGTATTCCTGTTGGTATTCTAAATGGCTTGGTATGCAGGTAAAACCGTCATACTTTGGTATTTTACTCAAGTAGTTCTTCCCATGGTCATGTTTTATAGTATCCAGAGTCCAGTGAACCAGAATTTCATTAAAATGACCAGCAATAGTTGGAGCTTTGACACGCTTGTAATACGACGTGCCTACACGTACATAAGGTATCTGTTTCATGATAAATATTTTTATTGAATTACCCTACCGTGTCCCTTGGTTTCCAGTATGAACCAAAGTTCCTGATTCTAGATTTTGTTGTGGATTACGATTGTTTTGGAGTAACCAGTCCACAAGCCTCTTCTTTTCAAAAAAGAGCATTTTGCCATTGGGCTTCGAGTGGGGTATCTTACCAGAAGATGTTAACTTATACAAATAGCTCCTTGATATGCCCGTATAATCACTAGCTTCATCAAAGGTCAAGACCTCTTTTTGGCCAATGAGCAGTTTTTCCAAACGGTCAAGCCGTTCCAATATTAATAGATTGTCCATTTTTAATGTTTTTAGATTAATAAAATGAACAAAGGCCTTTGTTTTCCCTTATGGGAGTGTGGAAATAAAAGTATAAAACAGAGCTGTTGAAAGAAGAAAAAACCTAAAATATTTATTCACAAATATTTGACAAACAACACTTTAAATCAAAACACATTAAACTATACAGCCAAAACGATAACTTCATCTTTCTTATATCCTTTTCATATCAATTGATACTAATGAAAATGTCAAAAAAATGCCAGTAATTGTATATTTTCCAAGTTATTAACAATAATAAAAATGGGTTATGATTAAAAATTAGGTATCATGCCTCTATTTTTGAATAATAACTTTGTAAACTCACGCTTTTTAATTCAAAAGTAGAGTCTATTTAGCTTGTAGCTTTTCACTCAATTTAAACATATCCTCACTCACCTTTTTATTAATTACCCTGGCATAAATTTGCGTAGTTGCTATTTTAGTATGCCCCAAAAGTTTAGAGACTGTCTCAATGGGGACACCATTGCTCAAGGTAACCGTCGTAGCAAAGGTATGACGAGCCATATGAAAGGTTAAGTTTTTTTTAATGCCACTTAACTCGGCTATTTCTTTTAAATAGCTGTTAATCTTTTGATTTGAGAAACAAGGGAAAAGTGTATTTGAAACTATGGTTCTTTGATGTCCTTCATATTTTTTAATTAAATTTTTAGCCTGATTCAATAATGGTATTTCCAAAAAGGATTTTGTTTTTTTCCTCTTAGACTTTATCCAATAATTTCCATCTATACCTAATATAATGTTGTTAGCTGTTAAACCGTGCATATCTATATAGGATATCCCCGTATAACAGCTAAAAAGAAACAGATCCTTAACAATGTTAAGTCTATCAATGGATGAATGAAATTTTTCTAATGAATCCAGCTCAGCATCTGTCAAGAACTCCCTTCGTTTATTTTCAAATGAGCTTTTAAACCTAACAAATGGATCTTTAATTATCCACTCCATATGATACGCCATAGTAACCATTTTACGTAATCGCTGCAAATGTTTCATTGCTGTATTATGACTCATTTTTCGTTGATGATCCTTGGGCTGATAGGATTTGATAAAGCATTCGAAATCCACAATAAATGAATAATTTAAACTTTGTAGACTAACATCAGTAGTTTTCAGTTTCTCGTTTAAGAACTTTTCCAAATACCCTTGAGTTACTTTATAATGACGAAGTGTATGGCTATTTAATTTTTCCTTGGAAACTTCATTGTGATATTTAAATAATTCCAATAATGTTTTGCCTGATTCATCTAGTCCCAAAAACCTAGATTTAATTAATTGAGCAGTGATTAATTTATTTTCACTCAGCAAGTCTTCGTAAGACTCATAAATTTTTGCTCTTACTTGCTCTAAATACTTATTAAAAAGTCTAGCTTGTTGTTTAGTCCCTCTCGCCTTACCCTTGTTTGCATCCCAACTAGAAATGGGTATACGTCTTTGCAAGCTTAAATTTGTTCGTTTACCATTAACTGTTATCCTTGCATAAACGGGAACTTGATCGTTTTTAATACGTGAGGTGTTAGCCCAAAATAAAAGGCTAAAAGTTGATCGATTTTTCATAATTATCGTCTTTAGTTAAACATTTACCAAGACGAAAGCCAAATACAACTATCTAAATATAAGGATTTTAACCCCTTATTCGGTCAACACTTTTTCATTTTTTTAAACTGTTGACCGATTTAGCACCATATAATCTCAAATCAAATCAAATTAAATTAGCTCCTTAAAACTACAAAACCTTGCAAATCATATAGTTTGCAAGGTTTTAACACTTTTTGAAAGGTGCTGTAGTGATCGCGACAGGATTCGAACCTGTGACCGTCTGCTTAGAAGGCAGATGCTCTATCCAGCTGAGCTACGCGACCCATCAAGGACAAAAATCTTGATAAAAGTTAATAAAGTCGGGGTGGCAGGAAGACCTACAACACCAAATTATATAGTAAAATCAATAAGTTTCAAATCCCAATCCATACTTGGTAACCGAATAGGTAACTTATTTGATAAGAACTTTTGCTTTGTTTTACCTCTTTATTAAGGAGCTGCAAATATAATAGCCCAATTTCTATTATACAAGATAAATTTTAGTATTTTTTATAAAAAGATCCTTCTCTGAATTATTAGTTAAAACCTTAGTTTCTTAAGTGTTTATTTTACAAACTTTTATTCCATTTTTCAATATGTGAGTTGGAACAAAACATAAATCAATAAGTATCCTTTTAAAGATATGATTTGATCTTTTTATATTGAATGTACAGAATTATTTTTTTAAGCCACTTTTAATAAGACTTCTCTTAAAACTAAAATAAAATTTCAGATAATAAATTTCTTAATACCATATTTGTTTACCTTCTTCATATTCAAATATTCTTTGCTGTCTTCCTCCATCCAAACATTTTAGATACAACAATGCTTTCTCTGGCACGTTATCAAATTTTAATTCGTACGACGAATCCGCCTTCTTAATTCCTAAAGAAATAAAATTGCCTTCATCTATATAGAAAAGCTCATATTTATTTCCTTCTAAAACATGATTTAGATTATTTCGAGGTGTAAATCGAAATGTTGAAACATACCGGGGTTTACCCAAATCAATTCCTTTCCATGTTACCGTATCAGTTTCTACAGAAATATGTTCACCTTCCAACGGAACACCCTGTTCTTTTGAGTTTTCATCGAACAAATCTATTTCCCTTACGGTTATCTTGTCTTTAGAGAATATCCTATAATATCTATATCTCTTTTTACTCTTTATTGTCAGGTCATACGGCCTTAATTCCGGATAAAAATCTATTTCTCTAAGCGCTATCGATCCCTTAAAATCTTTTCTGTTAGAAGCCTGAATCAACGCTCCTTTCAACAAATGAGCTCCTTTCAGCCATCCGTTTTTTGCAGGATACTTTCGTTTAATTGCAACTTTTCGAGTTCCCTTTCCTGGTCTAAACTCATTAATTTCCCCATCCGCTGTTAAGTGGAATGGCACACCACACGGAACAATAGTTCCATTATTGTAAAAAGCCACTTGATAAACAATATCAGTTCCCATCTTAGTAAAACTTGCTTTTTTACCTTCTAACTTTCCCCAATGAACAGGAACCCAATTCTTATTAACCCCCAATACGCACAAATATACATAATAGGTGTCTTTAGGGATTTCTTTGGTGATATTAACCGTAACATCTTTGGCTTTAAAGTATTCATTAGAGACATCTTTCTTTTTCACGTTCCTAAATAACTGAGGAATGTTTTCTAAAGAGACTCTATCATCAGAAATAGGTCCCTCGAAATGGGTAGAAAACGTGTGTCTATACACTTTTGGAAGTCTTATCTTCCCACTCCAATCGTCTTCAAACAAATTGTTGTTGATATTCGGGTTATAAAACCAGCTATGATTTTGTTCCCAATACGATTCAAAATACAATGTTTTTCCACCATAAAGTAGTGCATTCCATTGGTGGTCATCTTCCCTATGCCCCCAGGCCGGTACAAAATCAGCAACCATTGGTATTCCTTCGGCATTAACAGCATAGGTATTAAACCAACTCTTTATGGTACACTTACCTTGCTTAATTTTCATAAAATCTTTATACCTCAAAATTGGGAAGCCCTGCATTAACCAATAATCAAATCGATAGTCCTTGTACTGTTGAAAAAAAGAGTCGCAAGCTTTGGTAAATGGTATTGGATATGAGTCCGAAAAATGGTTTTTGCTGTTTAGTATAAAAAAACTTCTCCAATCTTCAATGGACTTACCCTGTATTTGGCGGTAAGGCAAAACATATTCGCAAAAATCTTTAAAAGGAACACTATCCCTACTATAAGGATTATCTTTCCACGATGCATAAGCTTGGTTTATATTCTTAATAAGGAAATCACCTGTAACTGATTTTACATCTTCTTTTATAGGCCTGTAATAAATATTTCTGTATGGATCCTGATCTGTTTTAAGACTGTCCCAAAATTTATTCATATAATCATTTACATTTATCTCTTCGCCTAATTTCTTTAATGCCTTTAATGAATCATAAGTTCGATAAATAATATCATATTTATGAAGATTCAATGTGTCATACGAATAATTATAAGGCAGATTAGCAACAAGGAACTCGGCCGATTGAATTTTTTCTTTATTGTTTTCCTTTTTAAAATACTCCAAAACCTTAACTAATTCTCCTCTATTGGCTTCCGCCATATCGAGAGCTTTTTCAACTTCGGGACTATATTTGCTACATGAAGAAATTATTAAAATGAACAGGTATAAGATATGTCTTTTCATAAAGCGTTTTAATGTGATTTATTTTTTTATTGAAAAAAGGGGTAAATAAAAATATATTCCGGTTAATGAAAACACCAGCCCTCCAATAGCGCCCACGGCAAAGGAAAACCAAAAGGCCTCGTTTTGCCCGTGCCATACAAAAGGAACCAGCCCCACCACGGTAGAGACAATGGTTAAAATGACAGGAATGATCTTATAATTATAGGCTTTGAAATACAATTGTTGTGTATTTCTATTGGGGTATTGCTTTCTTAAATTATTGTAATCATTAATAATGAACAAGGCCGAGTTCACACTAATGCCACATAACAGGATAAAGGATGCATAGCCCCCTTGGTCAAAATTAAAATCGAACAGGTAAAAGGTCAGGAATACCCCAATGAACGACAGTGGAATCATACTGATTATAGCAAAGGGTTGCCTTAACGATTCCAAGAGGATACTACAAACAAAGAAAATAATAAAGATGACCACAAACAGGTAATAATACTGCTTGGAATCCTTTTTGTTCCAACCTCTGTGAGACTGTTCCAAAACCCGGTAGCCTATGGGAAGTTTTTTTTGAAGTTCCTCAACGTTGCGCTCCCTTACTTTTTGAGCCAGGGGATAGGTTCCCAAAAAATCGTAGGCCACCGTCAATTGGTACTGCTGGTTATTCTTTTGGATAGTATTGCCAGACTTCTGCTTTTCTATTGAGGCTAACTGATCCAACTTATATTGCTTGTTTCCAATAGTTATGGGCGCATGCTTTAAATCCCAAACATTGAATTTCTGGTAGGTATCGGATACCAATCGTACCTGTTGCAGCTCATGATCTTGTACAATAGAGGCTACGTTTCCCGAGTGTACCTGATTTTTAAGATAGCCATAAAGTTGATTTTGGGACACATTGGCCATGGCCAATTGTTCGCGATCGAAATCCAAAACGTATTCATTAAGGGCATTACTTCCCCAGTGTCCACTGGTAATCTCCACATCCTTGACTCGTCCGTTGGAATTTACCTCTAATTGTTGTTTTAACATTTCGGCATACCCAAACAGCTCATCGTAATTATAGCCTTCCAGAGTAATACGGTTACTTTTATACCCCGTTCTCAGGGCATTGGAAAAGCCTCGTCCCACACCACTAACGGTCCAGTCCAGCCCGCCCAGACTGATCGATTTGGATTCCAACATACTTTTGAGGGTATAGGGAAAGCCTCCAAATTCAAATTCATCTTTAAAATAAATGGTGATATTGGAGCTTTTAGGACTGTTGATTCGTGTTTCGTACAGGGACACCTCCTCAAATTGTCCGATGTAGTTTTCCATTTTCAGGATCACGGCGTTAAGCTGTTCTATGGTACAGCCATCGGGCATACTTCCGGTAACCTGCAACGTGGTACGTTCAGGCTCACTGTAAAAGGAGCTCTCAAATACCTCTTCAGTAAACAACCGTAGGGAACCACCCAAAACTTTTTCCAAATGAGGGCGAAGCTCGGTATTGTACCATTCGCTCCCCAAGGTATTATTGTACAGTGTTGTCCACATGTCATCACCTTTTAGTTCTTTGGGCAACAAATGGACGGGTAGTCCAAAGCCGAGTATAAACAGCAGCACAAAGACCCACTTAAATTTTGGTTTTCGCATCCAACCTATGGCATGGGCATAGCGTCTTGTAAAACAGACAACACGCCGTTTGCGCTTTCTTGAAAAGCGAACCCGCTTTTTCTCCAGGTGCGTCTTCTCCAACAGGGCGGGTACATAATACAGGGAAATGAACAGGGAAACGCCTATGTTAATGGCTATGACCAGAGCAAAGTCCCAAAGGTTCAGGCGCTGGTTCTCTTCCAGCAGGAAAATGACCATGAGCGCCCCAATGGTGGTCAATGTGGCGGCCAATATGGCCAGAAACGCTTTTTTATCCCCTTTGTTACGGACATGGTCTATCATGATGATGCTGTTATCTATAATGATCCCAAAGGAAATGGTAATTCCGGCAAAGGAATAGAGCTGCAGCTGTACATCCAGGGCATAATAAAAGATAACGGCTATGAGCAGGTTGGTAACAATACTCAAAAACAATACGGTCAAGTACTTAAGGCTCCGGTTTATCAGGACGATCAGGACCAGCAAGATAAGAAAGGAAAACAGGGTGCGCTTTTGTATCTTTTGAAGTTCCTCTACAATGAATTCCGTCGTGTCCTGGGTCATTTTTAGGGTATACCCCGTCGGGAGCTCTTTTTTTAGATTATCGACCGTAGCCCTTACGGTCTTGGCCAGATCGATGGTATTTACCCCCTTTTCGGCATAGACCACCATATTAACGGTATTGAGGCCATTGACCCGGTAATAGGCACTGACCTTGCCTTCCCTGTAACTTACTTTGGCAATGTTGTTTAAATAGATGATCCGATTGTTGAGTTTCTTTACTGGGATATGCTCCCAATCGATAGTGCCCTCTGGCTTATAGCTTAACACTACGGCGATCTCCTGATCCGCACTGTTGTTATCCAATTGGATCAGAGCATTACCCAATTCGCGTACTCTTAAATAGGTACTCACCGCGTTTTGGATATCACCCGCTGACAGGTGTAACTGGAGCAACTTTTTACTGTCATACTCGATGACCCACTCATAAGGAGCGGCCCCATAGACATCCACCTTATTAACTCCTTTTAAAGTGGTCAGTTTAGGAAGGATATGGCTTTCGGTATATTTCTTAATGTAATAAGGGCTTTCGCTGGCATTGACACTGTAGGATATGATGGGTGAGGTATTCTCGTTGGTACTGCTCTTTGATAAAGACGGATAGCTGACGCCCTCGGGCAGTTCGGAGTAGCTTTGACGGATGAGATTGGCCACTTCAAAACGGATCGCGTCCATATCAACGTGCTTTTTAAAGTCCATGGAAATGGAACCGCTTCCCTTTCGGGAGGTCGAACGAATATTCTTGACCCCCTTAACGGTATTGAACATGCCCTCTAGTTTGGAGGTAACCTCCTGTTCCATGACCTTGGCCGAGGCATCGGGCCAAATAAAGGACACGTTCAGAGATTTATTGGCGCGGGTTGGGGTCAACTGGACACTCAACAAGGGGACAAGGCTAGCCCCGGTGATGGACAGGCAAATAAAAATAGTTAATATGGTAAATGAGGATAGTTTTTGTTTCATTTTTGTCATTCCTACGTAGGCAGGAATCCTTTATTCAATTAAGTCCAAATTAGCTAATAAATCGTTACAATTCTTGTTTTCTTTTCTATTAAATTAATTTGCTATTGACGCTTGCATTTATTAATATTTTTCATTTTTATCAGTTGAATATTACTCTACTTTCTTAAAAAATCTATTCCATTGAAATGTATCCTGATAGTTGGACCACAGTACACATTGCACCTTGCCAATAATACGCTCTTCCGGAACAATACCCCAAACCCTGGAGTCCATAGAACCATTTCTGTTATCCCCCATCATAAAATAATAGTTCTGCTTAAAGGTGTAGGTTGTCACTTCAGTCCCATTTACGGTGTACTTATCCTCTTTAGTTTTTATAGATACTTTTTCATGCTCGTTAATGGCCTTATGGTAAAGGGCATAATTTTCAAGGGTGAGACTAATCGTCATTCCTTTTTTAGGCACTACAAAAGGTCCGTACTCATCTCGGTTCCAACAATTATACTCCGAATTGGGATATACTTCACTTTTCGAGGTTAATGTATCTGTCACTTTTTTTAAACCCTTGACATCACCCAATCGCTCCAATTCACTTTTTTCCTGAAGGGACAGGGTTGTTCTAAAATGGTTAGAACGCGTCCTATTAAGAGCAATATTCAGGTCAATGGAATCCAGTTTATTATAAAATACCCTTCTATTGTTAACACTAAATTCATAGGTGTTTAAGATCTGATTTGAGGGACTCAAAATATTCTCGCCTATATACACATCACCTCGTCTGATAGCTAAGGTATCACCAGCAATGCCCATACAGCGCTTTACAATGACCATATCATCCTTAAACATGGTAAACACCACAACGTCGCCGTTCTTTATGTTGATTGTTCCTGATAGGCGTTTATAGATCCACCATTTTTCATTGATCCTTTGTTTAGCTCTGTCATTAAAGTAAAAAGCAATATTAATCCATGGGATCTCAAAGGGTGAACGAGGTAACTTAGGCCCGTACTTTAACTTGTTGACTAGAATAACATCATTGGTATATAAAGTATTGTTCATGGATGCACTGGGGATTATGTAAATATCAACCATAAAGAGCTTGGTGCCAATGACTATAAGAAAGATAAAAAAAAATGTCCATATGCCCTTTAAGGTCTTCTTAATTAACTTATTCCTTATTTTTTCTAAAAACCTCGTAATGGTTAGATATAACACCAATAGCAATAATGTATACAGGGACACCCAATAAGTGCACGTCACAAATAGAAACATGAAAACTACCGTGTAAATAATTAGTCTGTATTTATTCTTTGCCATTAGTATTATTACAGCAGACCAAAATATGTACCATTTTGTGGCTAGCAATAAAATAGTATATGTATTAGTTTGTTTGATAGGTATTAACACCTAACCATTTAATATGACTAATCAATAAGATTATAAAAGATATCTTTTTACTTTAACATTTCCGTTTTATCCAGATTAATACCGACATCAGTAACTCAAATCATTTGAACAAAATAATCTTTAAGATGTTATAATGAGAGAATATTAATTTATTTATGACTTCAACAATGGATATAATTTACATTTTTTGATTTTAATAAAAAGGCAAAACAGTAGTTTATTATAAATTGTACTTATAAATCAAAGGGATAGTGCTAATTTAACTTTCCATCAAAGATAAAATTTTAATTAAGTATCTTCTTACTCAAGACTCCTTTGTCAACATAAATCTGCATAGCCAATTCTGATTTGAATGGATCAAGAGATGTTATAATCCTATTTTTACTATCTAATAACAAAATATTACGATAACTATCCAAAAAAGAATTATTCTTAATAAAAAAATCATTTGGATCAGCTTTTAAATATTGGTTATTTTGTAATTCAACTTGCAATTTGTCAATGTAATACTCAATCAAATAAACATCATTAGACCTAGACACAAAAAAACACTGAATATCTTGTATTCTATTTTGTACTTCATTTATTTTTTTAATCCAGTTTAAAGTTTCTGCCACACAACTTGAACAATTTCCATCAAAATAAATTAGCAAGAGATTTTTATTATATTTATTGACTAAAAAATTTTCAGGAAAAACAATGACATTTCCTTTTAAATCATCAAAATTCGCTGTTTCTGAAACTAATACATTTTGACTTTTTTTATGGTCAACACAAGATGATATGAATAAACAAATCACGATAACTTTAATGATTAAATTGCTTTTCATTTTAAATAAGATTATATTTTATTAATATTATTTCACCTTTATTATTAATGGATGTCCCATATAAATATTTTTCATCATTGCTCAAAGAAATTGTAAAAATAAATTTATCTAAAACAAATCTTTTGATTAAGTTTCCATTCCAATCCAACTTAAATACTTCTACTTGTGGTAAAGTATTTGGTCTGTCAAATCTATAGCTTATAGCACCAGTGTATATTATATATATAGAATTATTAGAAACAACACCCGATCCATAACTATAAAAAGATCGTCCTCTTTTGAATTTTACCATTTTACTTTTTTCCAAAAATGTATATTCAGGTTTAGCTGTTTCTGGCCCTATAATACTTTTTTTTAGTTCTAAATCTTTACCGTAAAAATCTAATTTATTTAAGTGAGTATTTGCCACTAAAATTTTATTATGTTCGGCTGAGTATAAAATATTCGCTCCAGTAACATTAGATACAAAAAATTTACAATTAGATATATCTGGACCACTTAAATTATCTTTTTCTGAATAAAAAAATACTTCCTCTGTATCATTATAAAAATCAGCTGATTCTAAAAAAAAGGAATTATAACAAATAAATTTATTATTTTCCATATATGTAAAACTTTTAACAGAGCTAGGAAAATCCATTGTTTTAATCTTCTTTTGACTCCCATTGCGCATTAAAGAATCAATATTATATTCTGACAATCTTCTTTTTACAACATCGTAAACAAAAAGCTGAGAATTATTGTTTTTAGAATCGCTTGAATTGTTTAACAGTTGAGCACTTAAAAGCTCATTTGGACCTTTACCTCTTTGCCCAAATTCCAAAATCTTTTGCTTGGTTTTAATATTGAATAATTCAAAATAGTTATCATCTGTCTGATTATTCTCAACTATCACAAGAGTATCCCTTATCAAATGATATCGAAAGGGGTCTAAAAGACCTTTAATTTCTATTTGTTCACCTTTAAGTTTTTTAATATCCAAAAAACTTTCTTTAGTGATTTTAATAGATTGAACTTTACTTTTTTGACATCCAACAAACAGAATTATTAGAATAATCATTTTATAAAACTTCATAAAATAAATTTATTTAAAAGAATTGATTGGAAAAAAGTCCAATCAATTCTTAATTACACCTTTCTTTAAATATAATAATTGATATCTTCTAATTTTAATAAAGAAGAGTTGAGTTTGGACATGTTACACTAAAAGGTTGATCATCTATTACTCCTGTTATTACACAAGTGTTATTAAATGTAAGACAATAAGTGGTCCCTGCCCCTTCCATAGTAATACTACATTCAGCATCAGCTGTATTTATATTAATAAGACTAGCTAAACTTAAACCTGAATTTAAACTGTTCATGGTATTTGTACTAAAAAACACGGTAAACGCGATCATTACAACTACTAAAATTCCAATTATTTTTTTCATATTATTATGGTATTATTACTCCGGCGTTGAATTTGGACATGTAACATAAGTTTGATAAGTATCATCTAAATAAATTGTACAGGTATCATTAAAGGTTGTACAAGTTGTAGATGTTCCGTCAGGACATGTTACGGTACACTCAGCATTAGCCATATTTACTTCTAGCAAACTAGCTAAATCCAAATCTCCTTTTAAAGCATTAGAGGTATTCACACTAAAAAACATGGCTGTAGCCATTGCTGCTGCACCTATAAACGTTACTATTTTTTTCTTAAAATTCATTTTTAAAAAAATTTAAATTATTAGACTCCCATTTACACGGGATTAACAAATTATCTTTACTTTTACAAAGTCTAATCCTAAGGGTTCGAGATGTCGAGGTATGCTACTTTGTGGAACATAACAAGGGCTTAAGTTTTTTTGAGCAATTGTGCTAGATATTTTTTAAATTGAAAATAAAACTTTCTATTTAAAAGATTCCGTGTCAAGTACGGAATGAATCCATCCTCTGGGTGTTATTGTGGTCTGTTCTTATAGATTTCAATTTTATGGTTAAACATTATGTGCATATTTTTTAGCCATGTCTTACCCAGAGGTTTTTATAGCACTTATTTATATTTAAATATATTGTGCTCGAAAACACAAAGATAAATGCTGTAAGGGACAAATGCTGTCACTTTGCTAATTTTCAATGAAATATTTATTTTTTTTCCTACAGTATTTAATATTATTACCTTCTTCCCTTAAATGGGATACGAATCTTTTAAGCGTCCTTATACTGCATCCAAAATCATCTGCTACTAACTCCAATGAATAAAGCCGCCCTTGTTCAATTAAGTACAGCAAGTATTTTTCCTTTTCTTTTCGTTCTGTGTAGGTCATAATATACTTTAATTAGAGATTCTTAAGTCGGTCCTAGCCCTCCTTCTGATGACACATTTTATTTTAATTATTGATAATGATTTCAAAATCCTGGGTTAAAGGTGTGTTATTTATAAAATCATACAGCGTTAACTGTTGTACCTGGTAATACAGTTTCCAATAGCTTAACAGGCTCTGAATGTACTGTTCCGTGGCAGTCTGCCAGGCTTTCCTGGAACTGGTCAGGTTTAACAGGTCTACCCGCCCCGACAGAAAACGTTTTTCGGTTATCTGGTAAGATTCCCTGGCGATCCCGCTGGTCTTTTGGGCTCCGATCACCAGATCCCTTTGCAGATTAAAGTCAATGACCTTTTGCATAATGTCCTGCTGTATCCTGTCACCATCCTGCTGCAGTTCGATATCGGCTACGTCCTTGTTCATCTTTGCGGTCTTGATCTTGCCCCGGCGTTCGCCCCAATCCAAAATGGGGATACTAAAATTAAGGGACAGCATCTGTTGGTCCAAAAGATTTCCATAGGCATCCACAAAGGTATTGGCCTGTTGGTTAAGTCCGTAACTAGCTGTTACCGAGAGGTCAAACCGGTTGTCCTTCACAGCCCGGTCCAGATCCCTTAAAGCTTCGACTTTCCTGAGCTTTAAATTAAGGATATCCGGATTATTGGCCTGAGCTAGTTCCGCTGCTTCGGTTATATCGATCTGCAGACCGGGCACCAATTCCGGTAGTTCAGGCAGGGCATTGTTGGGTAATTCATCCCTTAAGAACAGCTTTAGTGAGGCTTCGGTCTTCTGTAGCATTTGGAGGTTTTGGGTCAGGTTGGTATTGGCATTGTAAACGTCCATCTCCAGATTGAGCAAATCGTCCCGTTCTATGGATCCCAGATCATAACGCCTCTTTCCAATCTTGAACAGTTTTTCGGTTGAAGTCTTGTTCTCCCTGGCGATCTCCACCTTTTTATGGGCCAGCGCCCAGTTAAAGAATAGATCAATGGTCTTCAAGTTGATGGTCTGTTGCTCGTAGATAAATTCCTGTTTAGCCTTTTGGTACTTCAGGGGCTCGGTCTGTTTTTCCCATTTAAAACGGTTATAGGCCATCACGGGCTGCACCAGTCCGATGCGGACCGGGGTAGCACTATAACTCTCTATCTCTGAGAGGCCCGAATTGACGATCCTGTCGAAACTGGAGTTAATAAACAATCGTGTTCCGGTAGCCCGGATGTTCTGTGTCATCGATACATTGGCATAGGAACTCAGACTTTGCTGCTGACGGAACACATCAATGTTCTGCTCAGAATCGTAACGCTTTACCAGGGCACGATTGAAGGTAAAGGGACGGGTCTCAAAATCGATCTTGGGCAGCAGGCTCGACCTAAAGGATCGGAACTGCCAGTAATTGACCCCGTACTTACGCTTGGTCTTAAAGGCATCTAAAGAATTTTGACCGGCGAGGTTTAAAACCTCGTTTAGAGAGATACCTTGTTGGGGACTAACCGTATTGGATACCTGTTGGGCTAAAAGCCTATTATTTAAACTAAACAAGATAAGTGCAGTAAGTATGGTTAACGTAATTCTAACATGAGAGGGGATCGGTTCTCGATACATCACACTAAAGTGTGACACTCGAACTGACATTCTATTTTTATTAAAAGTTTTACTTTTTGGCATACGATTTTAGATTTGAGAGGTAATAATAACACAGTGGGATAAAATACAGGCTCACCAGGGTTCCCAACAGCATCCCCCCTATTAAGGCTATAGCTAATGGTGCTTGCAGTTCGGCACCTAATCCTCTCGAAAATAATAAGGGAACCAGGGCCAATATCGTGGTTAAACTGGTCATTAATATGGGCTTTAAACGACGTTGTCCTGCTACCAGAAGGGCCTTGATCAGCGTATATCCCTGGCGTTGCAACTGGATAATGGTATCGATCTTTAAAATGGAATCGTTGATAATAATCCCACTCATCACCACAATACCGATCATGGACATTAGGTTGATGCTCATCCCAAACAGTTTAAGGAATAAGAAGGCCCCTGCCAGGTCTAAAGGAACCTCTAATAAGATGATCAGAGGAAGCGTAAATGACTCAAACTGGGCCGCCAGGATAAAGTAGAGCAACAGTAAAGAAATAAACAGTACCATAATGAGTTCGCTCATCAGCTCTTGATTGCTAAAATAGCTTCCTGAAAAATTGACGTCGTACAATGTATTCTTACCGATAAGTTCTTTAATACTGTTCATAGTATTATCTATCTGATCTTCTTTAACCGGAAGGTCCATAGGGTAATATTCGCCTTCAACACCACCCCGGATGGTCTTTAGATCTTTGGCAGACACCACCTTGATAAAGTCCTTGATATGGAACACAGCACTGTCCCGGGACACCACCGTGGTTTCATTTAAAATAGCATTGATCTGTTTTGACGGGCCTCCCAGGATAACGGGAATGAAATTCTGGTTATCGACAACGGACAGAATATCCCGTTCGTTAAAGGCGCTTTTTAAGGTGCTGAAAATAGTATGGGCATTAACGCCATAAGTCATTAGTTTTTCCTGATCGGCCACTAGGGTCATATAGTCCTGCCAGACCAGGGGCTGTAGTTCCAAATGGTCAAAACGCTGCTGCAGCTGATACCACACCTGCTTAAGACCGTCGTTTTGGCTACTACCCAGGTTATCTACCGGACGCAAGCGGGCGGTAAGCGGTGCTTCATCATTTGAAAATATCAAACTGAAAATGTTATCGACATCGTTATACTCATAGGAAGCATTAGGATACCTGTTTTGAATGGTATGCTGAAGCGTTTGTTTTATGGCAGCCAAGTCATTTGGGTCCTTACATTGCAGGTAGAGGGCACTCTCGGAGGTTTTGGCTGCTGTGGTTTTATCCAGGATAAATTGCTGGTTCCCCACTAATGCCGTTTGGTTGATTAGCTGTGTCTTTATGGGCTCCAAAAGGGTTAACACGCGCATCTTGTTCTCTTCGACATGGATCTGCTCATTCCAATCTATCTTTAAAAGGGCTTCGGTCCTGGTAAAGTCGGGCATCTGGGTTTTGGGAAGGATACGGTAGAGGCCAAGCCCCAATAAAAGCAGTACAATACATATACCCCAAGCCATCTTTTGCCTGCGCATCACCCACCGAAACCCTTTTTCATAAAGAGACTCATAGTCCAGACGGTTCATCCTGGTCAGAAAGCGCGATAGGCGTCCTTGCCAATACCTGTTCCTTAAATGGAACAAACGGTATAGTACGGGTAGCAGGGTAATGGACACAAAAAAGGAGGCAAACAGTCCGATACTTATGGCCATAGCCTGGTCGTAGAACAGGGCGCCACTAATACCACTTAAAAATACCAAAGGCACAAAGACGGCACAGGTAGTGAGCGCCGAGCTCAGCAGCGGCTTGATCACTTCGTTGGTTCCCGCGACACAGGCCTCAGATAAGGTATAGCCCATACCCCGGTATTGCGTGATGTTGTCTATAACAATAATAGAGTTGTCTATCATCAGCCCAATACCCAGAACCAGCCCGGAAAGGGAAATGATATTGATGGAGATATCCAGTAACTGGAAAAACAACAAACAAACGATAAGGGAAGTGGGGATACTGATCCCGATAAGCAATGGGGACTTAACGTCCTTTAAAAACAGGAACATGATACCAAAGGCCAATAGCATGCCCCACAGTAAGCTTTGCAGCAGGTTGTTTATGGCATAGTCCAGCAGCTGGGTCTGGTCCCTGGTAATGGTAAAATCGATATTAGGGTAATCTTTCTCAAAATAGCCTAAAAGTTGGTTTAGGGAGGCTTTTAGGTCCCCCATACGGGCATCGCTCTGTTTGATAATCGCCATGGTCACAGCCTCCTTGCCATTGGACAGCACCAATCCTGTGCGCTTTTGGGGATGCTCCAGCACCTGGGCGAGTTCTTTTAATTGGTATACCCGGTTGTTCTTGTGGATGTAGATGTCCTTTATTTCCTGGATGTTGTCCAAGGTACTTCCCAGGCGTACGTCGTACTGGTACTGACTGTCCTTAATAAGCAGACTCCCTATCTCCAGGTCGTATTTTTTGATGCCGGATTCCAGGGCGTCCAGACTGATCCCGAGGGCATCCAGCTTATATTGGTCGGGGATGATCAGTATCTCGGGCGATACCAGGCCACTGAGATCTACCATGGCCACTTCGCCCACCTGTTCGATGCGCTTGCGGATCACCTGATCGGCAAAACGATTAAAATCTACAAAGTCCTGCGAAACGGGATATAGATCGTTATTGGACGATGGTAGTTTGGCGTCTTCTTTTAGGGTCATACTTAAATAGAACACCGGAATGTCCGTGGCACTAGCCTTAATGACCCTGGGACGCTGCATGTCCTTGGGGAAACCGCCCATGGCCCGGTCTATCTTTTCGTTGACTTCTATAAAGGAATAGTCTATTTTTGTGCCGTGGTTAAACTGTAGGCGTATGGTACCAATACCGTTCGTAGATTCACTGGTAATATCCTTTAGGTGACTCAGTTGCATCAGGTTGCGGCGCAGGGGCTTGACCACAGCATCTTCCAATTGCCTTGTCGACATGTTATTGACCGATACCTGCACCGTAATCTCAGGAATGTCTATATCGGGCATTAGCGACACAGGGATAAAACCAAAGGCATACAGGCCCAGGATCAGGATACCCAAGCTGGTCATCAATACGGCTATAGGTTTGTGGATGAGGAACTTTACCATATGATATTGGTTATTAAAAACATGAAGACTGTTTATTGTTTATCTGACTTTATGGACTTGATAAGCACCTCGGTATCATGGGCTAAATTGAGGTTCCCGGAAACCACAATGGTATCGCCTTCTTTTAGGGAAGCACTGCTCTTATCGGGATGCGGGATGACACTGTATTGCCTACTGTTCTCGTTGGTGGTCTGTAGATAGGTCCAATAGGTCTTGCCAGATTTTATGGTAAACAATACTTCCTGATTTTGGCGCAATACCACCGCTGCTTTGGGCACGACAAATTGGTTAGGAACCTCCTTTTGGATAAAGACCTTAACGTTCATGCCCTCCAATAGCTGACCATCGTTCTTTACTTTTGCCTTTACCAGAATGGTACCGTCCTTTTCTACCTGGGGGTTGATAGTGGTAATAGTACCGAGATAAGATTTATTTAAAGCAAAGGGAACTATCTGTACCTGTCCGCCCAGGGCTATTTCCGAAACTTCCGATTCTATGAGATAAAACTCGACTTCAAACATTTTGTCATCAATCAATGTCATGACCTCTATCCCTGCGTTGATATGCTCATGCTGCTTGTTTTTAATATTAGCGATCTTACCACTAAAAGGAGCAATCAATTTAGTGGCCTTTAATTTAAATTCGGCGTTCTGAAGCTCATGTTGGGCATCCTTATAACCGGAACGAATGGCGAGCATCTCATACTCTTCTGTCGGGATACTGTCCTTGTTAAAAGTATCGTAACCACGCCCTACCAGTTTGTCCTGAAATTCCAACTCAGCCTTTTTAAGGTTGATCTTGGCCTTGGTATAGGCTTGCCCAAAGGTAAAGACTTTTAAAGCTGCCAACGTTTGCCCCTGTTTTACATAGTCGCCATTCTTTACGAAGAGCTGTTCCAGATTTTCGCTGACATCGAACTTTAGCTGGTTTTTTTGCAAAGCAACGAGCCTACCATTGCTTACTATCTCCTTTTTAAAATTTTCCTGTTTCAAGATCATGGCATCCACCTCATTCTTCTCGGGGAGGTACTGCTGTTTTGCTATGGGACCTTCTTCTGCTCTGGTCTGTTCCTGTTTGCAAGAAAACAACACTATTACCAAAAACATGAATATCAGTTTTAATTGAAAGGATGTTTCTATTTTTTTTTGCATATTTAATATTCCGTTCCGTTATTACTATCTTCTTCTAAATCTTTATAATTACTTATAATTGTTTTCATTTCTGCCCTTATTTCCTTAATGGCTGTCGATGGTACTTTTACATCTTTAAGCAAGATTGCTTTTGCCATAACCAAGCCCTTATCCTTTTCTCCGTTTTCCTCATAGAGTTTTGCCAAAAGGTAAAGCGGATAAAAACGTACCGGTATCATGTTAGCAGCATGTTGATAAGCGGCTTCCGCCTTACTATATTGCTTGTTTTTCATATAAGCATCACCTAATGCCGTTTCAATAATGGTCGTATTAAGATACTGTTTCGCCTGTTCTAATACTTCTATGGCTTCTTGATGTTTTTTACCCATAACAAGAGCTTTACCATAGTTCATCAAAAAATCGCCTTCCTTATTCAGTACGGGGTAAATCTTTTCGTATTCATCAATAGCTCCTATATAGTCACCATAATTATAAACCATTAAGGCTTTTTTCCAGATTTTGAAGCTCTGTTCTAGATTTTTGGTCAACCCAAACCCCTTTATTCCACCAAATACAAATACCCCAATTACAAATACTTTAAAGCCACTAAATGCATACCTTTTTGATCTAGTATTAATTTTCCATTCATACGTATTGTTATCTAAGGTTACTAATAACCCAAGTAATACAACAAGAATAAGCTTAATAGGTAATATTTGCATAGGATAAGAAAAAAAAGCAAACAGTCCTTTAGATATCAAGCAACCCAAAATAATTAAAAACATAAAACGATGTTCAGGAGAAACAGATATTTGCATAAGAAAGAATACTAAGATTATTAACAACAAAAGCCCTAAAACACCCTCTTCGGCTATAAACTGTAAATATTCATTAAATGCATAATAGGTATTGTCTGCAACTTCAGCTTCTTTGGTCTCCCCATTTTGCACAAAATAGTTGGCTTGATAATCCATATAATCGGATTTGAAGCGATCGAAACCAAGACCAAAAACGGGGTTGTCCTTAACCATTTCTGTAGTAACTTTCCATACGAACAAACGGCCATCTGAAGATCCTTTTTTAAAATGGTAAATTCCATAGATCCCGACACCAATAACGAACAGAATAGAAAACAAGAAAGCACTTTTTTTAATTATATCAAGGTTCCTTAAGAATTGTACAACATACCGATATCGACATTCAAATAAAAAAATGCTTCCAACAATAACTGCTAGCCAAGCTGCTCTCGATTGTGATGCAGGGATTACCGAAGCAATGGTTATTATTCCTATTAAAGGAACGTATTCGTATACATATGGCACTACTTTGTTAATTAACCTTGAATGCTTCCCTTTTTTCAATAGTAAGCATTCTATTATCCTCTCTTTATACAGATACATGGCTAGTGCTATTGAAAAAACAGCTGAGACAAATCCGGCATAGGGCCCCGGATTGAAAAAACTCCCGGTTAATTTAAATCCTGAATGATTGGAACTGTAAATACCAAACAATTGCAAGTTTCCATAGATCGCTTGTATAATTCCAGATATTACAATAACTAATAACAGCCATATGTAAACCTTAACAGAAAAAGTCCTTAAAACAACATATAAGATTACCAACCCCAACAATTCACAATAACGTAATGAAAACCCATAAATAGATTGAATTTCATACCTATTAATCGTTATATATAATAACAGTAAAAAAAGAGAAATATCTATTTTAGAAAAAGAAATTGAAGCGTCCCGATTAAACGCAAATTTAATGACTAAACCTACTAACAATACCATAACTATATATGAAAACAAGATGAATTTACTTGTTATAGTCGATTGGGCGTAATTTGAATCATTTATTATTGACAATATTACCAGTAACAAGGTTACCACTAAAATTAAAAAGCATTTGGAAGCGTTGGTTAAGTTCAAATTTTTATATACTAAATATTAACAAGTAAAAAAAAAGAGTCGCTGACTATGTATAAAATTTGAGCTAATAAACTTAACACTCAACTCTCTCATTGTGTTATTTTTTCCTTACAATTTATAGGATATTTCGCCTCTCAAATATAGGTAATGGATTATAAATATAGGCTGTTTTTAGACTAATAACGTTTATAACACGACATACAACATTATTCAAAAGACAAACACCCCTCCTATCATATTACAAATTCTTACATTATCCACATTTAATATGATATTTGATTGGCAATAGTGATATCTAACTTCATATGATGCTAAATTTGACGTCACCTTTTACCTCATTTGAACATTATAAAATAAACTCTTTAACATTCTTAAGTAATTATGCTTCCCTCATGAGTTCCTTAATGTTCTTTTATACTTCTCCAATTCCTCCTCTGTAAGCTCCAACCTTAAATGTTTCTTCCCAAAACCGCTCTTTACTACCTTAACTCTATCCAATACATAGTTAAAATCATTTTTTACGGAGTTCATCTTCTCTTCCAACCGTTCATATCTGATTTTGGGAACGGTGGTCTCTTCAATCAATTTTTCCTCTCCTGCTTGGATATCCTCAAATTTCTTCTCAACAAATTCAACATCATCATCAAAATAATCATTGTCCTTTTCATGCTCCAATTGTTGCTCAAACAGGGATTGCAGCATGGCAACCGTTGGCAAGGTCTGGCTTTGTTCTATACTCTTTATGATAGCTATGGCATTATTTATTCTTCTTTTGATCCTTATTTCTAAAGCACTTAGACTACCATCAATAGAATCCATTGGGGACAGTTGGTGAATTTCAAAAAAATCGAGCATGGCTTCCATGGCCTCGGTATTGGACATTGAAATTTCCTTAGAGAATGCCCGAAACCTAACTGCCGTTTCTTTCTTGAAGTTGATACCTGAATACCCGTATTTTGAAAATTCTCCCATGATTTGCTGCAAATATTTGCCTTTTTACTGGGGTTTTGAGCGTTTTTGCTGCAAACCACCATTTCCTATGCTCTAATCAATTCTTAACAAACCCTTATATAATGGGGCTTTGCGAAGCAAATGAAATACGTAGCACTGCGAAAGCACGCTACCCTCTTGCTCTACGATTTCCGCCCCGAAACCTCGGGGCAAAATTCTCCGACAACTGATTTTCCCATCAGTTGCACTTTTAAATAACCTGCTTTATAAATGTATCTATTTAATAGATGATATTGAAACGCGGATTGATCCCAAATGCCTCGTTTTGGTATCAAATTTTATGATTTCAGTGGATATTGCTAAAACGAACGTCAAATTATGGAAATGTCCGTATTCAATCCCGTTTGTTCAGACCATAAAAAAACCTATTCTTATCGAACAGGCTTTTTGAGTGAATAGATGTCCTTACAGTTCAAACTGGATGATCTCCTGTTCGATCTCTCCCTTTCTTGCTTCCAAGGTGGACTGCAAATGGGTCGTTACCAACTTGATCAGGTTGGTGTTGGTGGTCTTGAACTCCAGATTGTGCGAATCCCTGATGTAAAAGGATGCCGAATCCCCTTGGTTGTAGTTGAACTTCGTTAGCTCGCTCAGGGTCTGTACCAAGCGTTCCCGTTGGGTGGCCAGTCCCCTGAGCTTCTCGAACCTTTGGATGCGGTCGGCAAGGTCAATCGTTGCTTTGCTAACTAGGGATTGTTTTGGCTCTTGGGCATCTTGTCCCATGGCCTGTTTGGCCAATTGTTCCTTGACGTCCTTTTTAACAGCTACTATTCTTTTTGCCGTTCCGTTTTGCTTTGTTTTTGTTTCCATGATAATGAAATTTTTAGTTAAACAATATTTGAGCACATCACAAACGGAAGGCAAAATTTTGTCTCAAATTTTCAAGTAAAAAATTGGGGGAACCCCTGGGGGTGCCGATTTTTTACGCCGACAAATTTGAACGCAAATATTTTGCGACGTTTACTTTTCGATAAATTTTGGATGAATATAATACTGACTTCAATACTTCTATAACATTAATGAACTTAATGAATATTAACTGAATGTTGTAGCGAAGTCCTGCACTGGCGAACTTAAGTTCAAAATGCTTTTTCGCATTTTGGGCTTGTGTTCAAGGTTTTTACAATGAAGCGCTTTTCCCGAAATGGAGAATTACGGAATGAAGGGGAATGGGCTGCAATGGGATTGTAATGATTATTTCCTAATTCTTATTTCAGGAAACATTGCCTCAGCTTCTTTGAAGAATTCTGATAAATTTATATTCTCTCCTTCACATATGCTTTCAATAGTTTCATAACTCGTTCTATAAGATTCATCATCTTTTATCCTGCGAACTGTTTTCTCGTCCAAATTATGATTTTTAGCAAAATCACTATTGTTAACTACCTCTCTAACCCATTTAGCAGCAATAAACTCAACTATTTTTCGATTTCTATCTGTCATTTTTACAAATAAAATCAGAGTTCAATGATTTATTTCGGATTCAAATCCGAATATTTAATTTTTTTACTATATTTGTATTAGATTACATATTTTTGCGATTCTTCTTATAGAAAAATATTAGAAGCAATTGTTTTGAGTCTCACTTTTGAAAACTGGTAATTTTTAGCGACGAGACGATAAGCAGATTTGCTCACAACCCGGGTGTGGGCTCTCTTATTGTTGCAAGGTATACCAGTACCCCAAAAGTGATAGGTTGAGCTCCACACCTTTTTGTTTGTAGAAAAAGGATGTCTCTTCTCAACCTTCTTCAAAGCCATCTTCCCTTTATAAATTACAGGAGCTCGCATAAGATATTTAAACGAGGTCTGTTATGCAACACCGTAATTTTAAACTATTAAAGAATGGCGACCCCGCTGCTTTGGAGCATATCCATGCCCAATATAGCAGAAGCATCTTTTGGGTTGGCAAACGCATGATCAGTGACCATTTCGTCATAGAATCCCTGGTACAGGATACTTTCTTAAAACTATGGGTTCATAGGGACACCATAGAATCACCTGAGCATATGGTACGTTTCCTAAGGTTTGTGATGAAAAGGGAATGTATATCATACTACAGCAGACCGAAAAACAAGTTCTTTAGGAATGTCCATTCCCTAGAGAATTTCGACAATTACCAGGACTATATGCTAGGATATGATCCAGTAAATGTATCTGAAAACCTAAACAACCAGGAATCGGAACAAAATGCCTTTAACCGAATCAAATGTGTATTGCCCTTACTGAACGCTAGGAGAAGGCATTTGATCGAGCTCTGCCTAAAATATGGCTTTCAGTATAAAGCGATTGCCGAGGTCATGGGATCAAGTATTACTGAAACCTCTAACGAGGTAAAACGGGCTATTGAGGACATCAAAAATATAGTGCATCACGGAAGTATTCCTAAACCCCAAAAAAGACCTCCCAGCGGCATTAAGGTTCAAGGTGTTATGACCGAGGAACAAAAAAGGGTATTGGAACTGAGATTTAACAAGAAACATTCCTTTGCTTCTATCGCCAAAGCACTTAACCTCTCCCAAAAGGAAGTACACAAAGAATTTATGACAGCTTATAAGCTATTGCAAGAGAATCATGAACAACAATTAGAATCCGCTTAATCATGGAGAAACCAACACTCAAACTGACACGGAAAATCCAGCTTTTGGTAGACCTGCCCACTAAAGAAGAACGGAAGGGGGTACTGGACAAGCTATACCAGTGGCAAAACCGATGCTTTAGGGCCGCTAACCTTATTGTTTCCCATTTGTATGTACAGGAAATGATTAAGGATTTCTTTTATCTGTCAGAAGGGATAAAGTATAAACTGGCTGATGAAAAGAAAGATGAACAAGGTATCCTGCAACGCTCCCGCATCAATACAACCTATCGTGTGGTATCGGATCGCTTTAAAGGTGAGATCCCAACAAACATATTGTCCAACCTTAACAATACCTTAATCACTTCTTTCAACAGTAATCGCCTTGCGTATTGGAAAGGCGAACGCTCCCTTAAAAACTTCAGAAGGGATATGGCCTTTCCGTTTGGTCTGGAGGGCATAACCGGACTGTCCTATAATGCCGAGAAACGAGCCTTTTGTTTTCGCTTGTTCCAAATTCCTTTTAAGACGTATTTGGGCAATGACCATTCCGACAAAAGGGTTCTATTGGAACGGGTTATCAAAGGAGAAACCAAGTTATGTACTTCCCATATTAAATTAAAGGACGGCAAGATCTATTGGCTACCTGTTTTTGAAATTGAAAAAGAAAAGCATTGCCTAAGACCGGAGAAGATTGCAGAGGCTTCCCTATCCCTTGAATATCCCATCGTGGTGAAAACCGATAAAGCAAGGCTTACCATTGGCACTCGGGAAGAGTTCCTGTATAGAAGACTAGCCATACAGGCCGCCCTTAAAAGAGCACAGATTGGGACTACCTACACCAAATCGGGTAAAGGGCAAAATCGAAAACTAAAGGCCGTGGACAGGCTCCAAAAAGCCGAAAGCAATTATGTGTCCCATCGTCTTCATGTATACAGTAGGAGGTTGATCGATTTTTGCACCAAGCACCAGGCTGGAACATTGATCTTATTGAATCAGGAGGACAAGGTTGGGATAGCAAAAGAAGAAGCCTTTGTATTGAGGAACTGGAGCTATTACGAACTTATGACCAAAATAAAATACAAGGCCGAGAAAGCGGGAATTGAACTTATTATAGATTGACCCATTTGGTTATGAGGGTGCTTGTACACCCGTAAGGTGAGGTCGATAATCACACTCACTAAATGCATTCGGCATATACAACGCGTGGGCTCTCTTATTTTTATCTGCCCTATTTTTTATTGACCAAAAAATCGAGGGTTTCATTTATTTTAATTTACTTTCTGTAAAGCTTCCGTTAAGTTATAAGAAGATTACACTAAAACCTTGGGGTCTGGACGGGATATTTTACTTAAATTCAACTAAATGATTTTTAGCATTATACTCATAAAAATATTATACAGAATCTATTTTTATTCTAACTTATTAGATGAATTATTTTTTAAAAAGTCAATATTTTGGTTTAATTCAATTTCATTGAGAGTTTTCTTTTCTTTATCCCTTTCACTCATATAACTTTGTTGTTCTGAAATGATATCATGATAAAAACTTACACTTTTTATATCTGAAACCTTGTAAGATTTAGTTTTTGCAGAATCCTTATTAAATATAAATATATAACTTCCTGTATTTCCTGCATAAACTGTATTCTTATCACTAGAGTCTATTTTTACTCCATCATATTCAAATTCAATAGCATCTTCTGAGAAAGACAACATTCTAAAACCAGCTTCTAATGTACCTGCAATTCCTGTAATATAGAATAAAGTCAATGCTAATGATAATGTTTTCAGTAATTCTGGTCTAAGATTAAGTATTTTTTTATTCTTCCCAACTCCATTCAGATATGACACAGTGCTCAAGTATATTCCCGCATAACCTAAAACAAAAGAAAATCTAGTTAATATAGCTGTAAAATTGTATATAGATTCATCATTAGGATTATAAAAAACAAATGGAAATGAATATACTGTCAACATCATCTTAAACATTATGAATGCCATAAGATTTAATGGAATTACATTAAAAAGACTTTGCTTTTCCTCTCTATTTTGAGTTTTTCTTTTTTTATTCTTTTTAAGCGGTTTAAATATATCTTTAATTCTTTCAAAAGTTTCTCCTACTATAACTAAAATAAAGGCTGAAGCAACGGTAAGCAGAAAAAAATGAACTAAACCTGGTATTAAATCAATAAATAAAACATATAAATCTGAAATAGATATAAAAGCAGTAATGTTTACGTTAAAAGCTTTAAAAAAAGCATATTTATAAAGTAATGCTAATGATAGAACATAAAGAACTAGGTAAGAAAATTTTATTCTTTTTATCTCTTTTAAGACTATTAATACTTCAACCTTTACCTGTTGGTATATTTTCATTTTTCTTTATTTTTAACCTAATTACTTTCATCGCAATTAAGTCATTATTTGGAATTATTTTAGATTCCTTAGTTTTATTATCATACAGGAATATAAATTTTTCTGTTTTACCTAAGTACCTTAAACTATCTGAAGTTTCATAAGATTTATCTTTAAATTCAATAATATATTTATAACCATAAAAATTTTCAGTTTTAGCATAAGCTTCTGATGATGCATCTATCCTAACATATAACAAAAATAAAATTACAAGACCTATATTGAAATTTAGTTTTACTCCAAAATAAAAAGCAGTAACGTAAATTATTCCAAAAAGATTATGAATTGCAACTTCAAGATACAATAGTCTTAAAGACATTCTTTCTTCAAATACAGCTTTGAGAATTGTTAGTATAAAAGCACATACAAATCCTAGAATTCCTATTGATAAGCCTTTGCCCTTATATTTCTTAGTAAATTTTTTAGCCCATTTGGTTTGTCTCAGATATACAAATAGAATCGTAAATCCCAACATTGTAATATAATAGAATAAATCATCTATAAAGTAATTTATATACTCATGGATACCCATAAATTCTTCTATATTTATACCAAAAAAATTATAATAAACTAATAGCTTTAAAGAGCTGCAAAAAATTAAAAATATTGAACCTAGTGGAATTAACTTAACAAAGGATTCTACTTCTTTCATTATAACCTTAATATTATTTATTAGTTTACTTAGAATACTAAAGTAATAATTATATTACAATTAAATGATTTCTCAGATTTGAGGTCTATCCAATACCACAAGACTTTTTAAAACTTAGCAATCTCAAAATCTCCTTCCTATACGCTCCTCTCAATATAACGGAAACATAATGATACAGATCCATATAATTTAGCTTCCAGTCAAGTGTTCTCAGTTCCTACTCTCTATCCTTGACACCAAACTGTTCATGTCCTCACTGATCTTGCTTTCCACTACCCTTGCATAGATTTGGGTCGTTGAAAGCTTTGTATGCCCCAAAAGCTTGGATACCGTCTCAATAGGAACCCCGTTAGATAACAATACGGTCGTTGCAAAGGTGTGGCGTGCCACATGAAAAGTCAAGTTTTTCTTTATGCTACAGACATCGGCTATCTCCTTTAAATAGGAATTGAGCTTCTGGTTAGAAATGGTCGGAAACAGGGTTTGCCTTTTTTGGGAATCAGGATGTTCTTTATACTTATCTATAATCTCCAATGCTTTTGAGAGCAGAGGCACCTTTATTGGTATACTGGTCTTTTCCCTGTAGGAATGAATCCAAAGCTTGCCGTCTATACCCTTACACAGGTCATTGGCTATCAATCCCATCACATCCCCATAGGAAAGCCCGGTATAACAGCTAAAAACAAACAGGTCCTTAATTAATTGGAGCCTACCAATTCCAAAAGCCTTGTTCTCTATTCGCTCCAGTTCTTCCGATGTCAAAAAGCAGCGCTCTTTCTTTTCATACTTGGCCTCAAACTTTACAAACGGGTCTTTATCCAGCCATTCCATCTTATAGGCCAAACTCACCATCTTCCTTAGACGTTCTATATGTTTCATAACAGTATTGTTGCCCATTTCCTTTTGATGGCGCAAAAACCGCTCAAAATCAATAATGAACTTATAATTAAGTTCACAGAGGAATATATCTGTTGTCCTATGCTTTTGCTTTAGAAAAAGATAAATATACTTATGGGTAGTAAAATAGTTCTTTTGCGTGCCCCAACGAAGTGTGGACTTCATATGCTCGTTGTGATAGTCTATGATATCCGATAGGGTCTTTCGGCTTTCACCAGTTCCCACAAAACTGGATTTGATAAGACTTGCCGTTATTAATTTGTTCTCCGTTTTTAACTTTTGATAGGCTTCAAAAAGTTGGGCATTGACCTGCTTGAGATAAGCGTTAATTCGTTTGGCCTCATCGCCTAGCCCTTTGAGCTTGTTTTTACTGGCGTCCCAATCGGATATGACCAGTTTACGTTTTAACGATAGTTCTGCGCGTTTTCCATTTACCGTGATACGGACATAAAGCGGTGCTTTCCCGTTTTTTGCACTGGCCAGTTTCAACCAGAACAGGACACTGAAGGTGTTTGAAATTTCCATAATCTTTTGTTTTAAAAATTGAACATCAAAAACAAAAGCCAAATCAAAGTCTCGGTTACCTTTTTAGGTCATTTTAAAACAAGGTAACCGAATAGGTAACTTTTTTAACCAAACCAATTCAAATTAAATGATAGCCTTTAAACGACAAAAACTTGATAATCATATGATTACCAAGTTTTTGTTACTAATTGATTTTTTTAAAAGTCGGGGTGGCAGGCCTAACTTAAACCTCTCCTATCACCTATTTTCACTGTTATCCAATGACTTTCAATTGTTTATGTACACCTAATTGCACACTCTAACCATAAAAGAACATCGAAGATATAATTTGATCCTCTTTGATATCATAAAGATACATAATTTATGAATACTCTTTATTAGACAATTTACAATTCCATAATCATAAGTGAGAATTTTTAACATTTGACTACACTACAAACTTGTTTTATTTTCCTATATTTGATTCTCGAACATTAACCCAAATTAATTTTATTCATTATTTATAACATCTAATCAAAATATTTTAAAGCTTCTACCTTTCTATGGATAACTGTATTCAATCAACAGAAAAATTACTTTACTCATTAAAGATAAGGTTTACAAGAAAATATATTAAGGACTCCATTTTGTCCCACCCTGACCATCCTAGTTTGTTGGCGATCTCTGATACTTTAGAAAAATACCAAATGGGAACTTTAGCAGTTAAGATTGACGCTAATAAACTTAATGATATGCCCTTGCCCTGTATTGTCCAAGTAGAGAAAAACAGGCAGCCATTGTTTTACGTATTAAAAGAGGTAGCTGTGGATCATATGGTTTATTATAATGACAAAAACAAGCTAGTGCAAAGTACTAAAGAAGCTTTTGAAAAGCTATGGACCGGTGTTTGTTTATTAGTTGAAAAGACACCGCAATCTAAGGAAGAAGGCATTGAGGGAAAGTTAGTGACAAAGCGCATCCAAAATACCTTAATGATTAGCATTACAATTTTATTACTTGGAAGTGCTGTTTTTGGGTTTTTAAGTTCAGAAGTTGCCACAAGCTTCCCAACCATAATTTATGCCATTGCCTATAACCTTTTAAAAGTAATTGGACTGACTGTTGGTGTGTTTCTGCTATGGTTTGATATCGATCAGTACAATCCAACATTACAAAGCTTTTGTACGGGAGGTGGTCAAAAAATCAATTGCAATGCTGTGTTGGGTTCAAAATATGCTAAATTGTTTGGGGGCCGTTTAAGTTTAAGCCTGTTAAGCTTTTCATATTTTTTTGGAACCCTTGGTTTGTTCTTTATTAGAGAGTTTTCGTTGGTAACATTGTCTATGTTAGGGATCCTGAGTTTTATAAGCTTGCCTATAGTCCTTGTTTCAGTTTATTACCAAGCTGTTGTTATTAAACAATGGTGTAAGTTCTGTATCATCATTCAAGGGGTGCTTTTAGGAGAAATAGCAATTATTTTTTTTAGCGGTTCCTATAATGCACCAATATCGTATGAAAGCATTCCTTTATTGTTAGCGTTGTTTTTGTTGCCCATGCTCGGGTGGAAACTTTTAAAACCATTACTGGAACAGGAAAAGGAAACCAATGTGCACAAACGAGGGCTTAAAAAAATTAAAAACAATCCCGATGTGCTTGAGGGGCTTTTGGTAAAATCCAGAAAAATAGAGACATCTACGGAAGGTTTGGGGATTTCCGTTACCAATGATACTGCAAAATACAATGTAGTTAAGGTATGCAACCCTTATTGTGGTCCCTGCGCCAAGGCGCACCCTGTGCTTGAAGATTTGGTTAAAGCAGGCAAGATAAATTTACAGATATTATTTACGGCAAGATCGGCGGAAGATCATATGGGAAAACCGGTAAGCCACTTTTTGGCCGTTGATGAAAAAGGCGATAAGGGGGTCACGCAACAGGCATTGGACGATTGGTATTTGGCAGACCAAAAAGATTATGAAGTTTTTGCAAGAAAGTATCCCATGAATGGTGAATTGGCTAAGCAAGGCAATAAGATAGAAGCTATGCGGACCTGGTGTGATGCCGAACACATTGCCCATACACCTACAATTTTTATTAATGGTTATGAGTTACCCAAGGAGTACAGTGTTGAAGATTTAACGGAAGTGTTGCAGTAACAAAGTCATTACGAACGAAACGATAGTGGAGTGAAGTAATCTGTTTGTTGAAAAGAAAGTATTGCCGTTGCGAATTGAAAGTAGTGAAGCAAGGCAATGTCATGAATAAAACTCTAAATAGAAAGATTACTATGATGATAACAAAATAAAAAATGAGATTCCGTTTTTCAACGGAATTAGTTCAACTTACAATTTTAAGTGCGTCTATGACTTCTTAAAATTGAGTTTCACTAAAAAGCCCAAAGCAGCAACTTTGGGCATGAACAATATCCTTTCGCGAAGGACAGCCTGCCCATAGGGTCAGGCAAGGCCAAAACCTTGATGGCCTTTAACTGTTCAAGGCAAAAATAATTATTAAAACTTATAAAAATGAAAAAATTAAGTTTAAAGAATTTGAAGTTGGATGCTAATGATATGCTTCAACGTAACCAATTAAAAACTGTGTTTGGTGGAGATGGTGGTACTTTAGAATGCCGCTGTAAAAATAAGCATACTAATGCTGCATGGTGGGGAGGCGTCAGTAGCTGTGATCAATGTACAAGTAGTTGGTGTGACAATAAAGTTCCTTCTGGTCATACTTGGACCAGTTTGATATGTTCAGGGCCTTTAGTAGGTGGTGGTTACGGTTATTAACAAAAACACAGGTTAAAGGTAATTACCT
>NZ_BAABCY010000018.1:0-1785 GCF_039539345.1 Snuella lapsa
CACGGTTTAAACCGAAATCAATGGCACAATGACTCCGAAATCGGTGGCACAAATCGAACTGAATTAGCCACTAGGTCAATATCGACAATATACTGATAGCCTTGGTTGATATATTCGAGGGATTGACGCAAGGCTTGGTGTGCATTGCGTTTAGGTCGAAAACCATAACTGTGATTTTGGAAATCTTGCTCGAATATGGGCTGCAATACTTGTTGTATCGCTTGCTGAAAGACCCTATCGACAGCCGTAGGAACTCCCAAAAGGCGCACCTTTCCGTTGGCTTTAGGAATTTCAATACCCAGTATTGGCGATGGCTGGTAATTTCCTTCTCGAATACCCTTGAGGTATGCCCGTTGGTGCAACTTTAAGTGTGGCAGTAAATCTTTTACGGATTTACCATCAACTCCTGATGCACCCTTATTGGCATATACCCGTCGGTACGCTAGTTGTAGGTTTTCTTTCTCTAATACGCTTTCTATCATACTAACTTGTTAACTGTTCCGCTTGTACCATGGCTACAAGTGCCCAGACCCCTGTCCGTAACGACACCTTGCTCCGTAGTCCATTAAGAACCATTTTTGTTTGGTCCTTCGTACTATTCCAGCTTCCTAGTACTACTATGACCGCTGCTGACTTCTCCCATAGACCAACCCGTGGTTTGGGAGACCTCCCCAGGTAAGAGCATCCTCTTTCTTTCGATCCCTGCCATATCTACTATTTCGGCGCTTATCCCTTAAAGATATTTAGGACTTCACAGTTATGTGCCTGCTCATCCGACCTCATAGCCTCGGTATATGGTTCGTGTTCCTCAGTACCGAAATTTGCAGTCTCGCTTCCTTCAGTCCCAGCTTCACAACTAGCGACCTTGCGACTTGCTAATGGTTCAAGGCGTTACCCCTGCCCATAAGGGACTTGCACCCTCTAGAAAAATTCGTACATTAGCACGAATGGATGCCCATGCTGGGCACACACAATGTATAAAAATAATAGCGGCTTTATCGCTAGAACCAAAGTAAGTAAATATTAAAAAAGGTCTATATATAACCGAAAAGTTAGTGAGTAAAATCCGCTACTATTCTTATACTAGAACGTTGTGCTTAATGCCTGAAAGAAAAACTCAAAAGAACAATTTCGGAAAAATGAAAAAACGGATTTTTAAAATATTAAGTGTAATAATCGGACTTGTTTTGATTTTAGGCTTCTATAGTAATTCTTCGTCTTTTATTGAAAAACAAGACTGGAAATACGCTGAAGGAACTCATATTGGAGATTGGTTAGCAAAAAACTCTTTTGAAATTAACAATGGAATAATTGAAACAAATCAAGGAAAAGCGAAAATAGTTTTCTGTTATGGAAAAGAATTAATAATAGAAAATATTGAAACTAAAGAAAAAGGATATTACATAAACAAAAGCTGAATTAAATGATTTTACTTTTTATAATCGGAATTTCTTTAATTCAAATTGGATTGTATTATTTGAATGATAAATACAGAACTAAACTTCCGAATTTCATCATTCTATTGGTTTTACTAATCTGTTACTTTTTTGTTTTTCCTAAATTGTTTTATCCAGAACCAAGAACAGACGGAATTAATTGTGGAATGCCTATACTCGGAATAACACTCGGATTTTGGATTTTCGGAACAATAGCAGGTATTGCGACACATATAATTTGGAAAATAAAAAAGAAGAAAGCACATAAGCACAACAACGGTAGCCGTTGCGCAAGCCCTTAATTTTCTAAAAACAAGACACAAATAAGCCCTTTTAAGGGCTTTTATTT